>NZ_JAELTJ010000468.1 GCF_016428805.1 Achromobacter sp. ASV32 | reverse complement strand
GTGTATAAGAGACAGGTAATAGAGAGTGCGCCTCTGCAAGTCTACGCCGCAGGCTTGGAGTTTAGCCCTATGAAAAGCCACATTAAAGACGTCTTCAAAGCCGAGCGCCCGGCATGGATCACAACACCGCCACGAGTTGAGGATTACTGGAGTCCTTGCTTACAAACACTTGAGAAACACGAGGGTTCGGTTTTCTCTGTTGCGTTTTCTCCTGATGGTCAACGCCTCGCCTCAGGGTCACACGACAGAAGCGTGCGCATATGGGTCGCAGAAACTGGCACGCTTCACCATACACTGCATGGCCATAGCGACTGGGTGTCGTCTGTCGCATTTTCACATGACGGAAAGCTGTTGGCATCCGGATCTCACGATAAGACTGTGAAAATATGGGATGCCGAAACGGGAGCATCGCAACAAACTCTGCTAGATCACCAGGACCTTGTAACGTCTGTCT
>NZ_JAELTJ010000467.1 GCF_016428805.1 Achromobacter sp. ASV32 | reverse complement strand
GAATATGGCCACATAAAAAGACTATTGTACTCATTTCTTTTTCGCGGCGGGATTGGGAACAAGTGCCGCTTTCTAGTTTTGCAAAACAAAAGAGAAGAATATCTACAACTCTAAGCAAGTAAACGTCCCCGCGGTTGCTGTTCTTCACGCGAGGTCCCTCGATATGTGCAAAAATGGTAGTTGGTATCAATACATTCTTTTGAGAAGTCTATCCCTTCCAAATCCTTACAACCTGCAGCTTTTCCCAGCCAGCAGTCTTGCCACTAGATCCAACTGTTTCCGCCCTCCACCCATCGCCAAACTCATTTCTAACCCTCTCCTTGAGCCTGTCCGGCTTATTCTGCGCACAGAGCAATATATACGCACACCCTCTCCTCGACAATATCGCCGGTATAGCCCCAACCAATCGATCTGTTGTTTCCATACCATCATTCCCGCCCGCATAAGACAACGA
>NZ_JAELTJ010000466.1 GCF_016428805.1 Achromobacter sp. ASV32 | reverse complement strand
CCTCATGCACCGGTCTCTAGTCGTTGAGCCTGCAATGGTAGAGTCGGCCAAGGGAATCGAAATGTACCTGTCCAACGGCAACACAATCATTGACGCCTGCGGCGGCGCTGCCGTAGCCGTTATCGGGCACTGCAACGACGAGGTGAACCAAGCAATGTTGCAACAGGCAAACAAGGTCAGCTATGTTCATACCCAAGCGTACACAACGCCTGCCGCGGAAGATCTGGCCAACTTTATGTTGGATGGTAGCCCGCACGGCTTGGAGAAGGCCTTCTTCGTGTGCAGCGGAAGTGAAGCCGTGGAAGCCGCTTTGAAGATTGCGCGACAGTATCACTTTGAACGCGGCCAACCCGAGAGAATTCATTTCGTGTCTCGCAAACAAAGCTATCACGGCAATACAATGGGCGCCATGTCTGTCTCGTCGAACCTCGCGCGAAAAGTTCCCTACTATGGCT
>NZ_JAELTJ010000465.1 GCF_016428805.1 Achromobacter sp. ASV32 | reverse complement strand
GCATAAACTCTGTCTTCCTTTTGTTTGGGCTAATGAAAGGTACGTCTTTGGAGACGGACGGCATTCGAGAGTAGATGGCCACCGCAGCGGCAATCAAGGCAATTACCACTGGCAGCGGGTTGGTTATCAACTCGCTCAGCAGAGTGTCGGCGTTTGCAACGAGTTTGGTAATCATGTTGGGCGAGGTACGAGGCTTCACTTTAGACGGTGCAAGAATTGAAGCTTGATAATCCGAAATCAGCTCAAGAGGGTTTCAGCTCAAAAGGGCCTCAGCATTCTGAACGTGGGCACTCCTCTCTCTTTTATTCCTCTCATCTATTTACAAAGCCACACAAAGACCGAAGTGGGACATTTCGTGGGTAAAACGGGTCTAGGCCTGAGATGCGACTACGAGTACGCCGGCACTACAAATGGACCCGGACACCGACCTACGCAATATGAGGCGAATACTACTAC
>NZ_JAELTJ010000464.1 GCF_016428805.1 Achromobacter sp. ASV32 | reverse complement strand
CTTGCGTCCCTTGTCCCGTCACAAAAAGCAGGCAGGAAATGCCAGACTAAGCTGTATTATTTCACCAAAATATCTCAAACACGGTAACTGAACTGGTCTAGATCCTTGGGCGCAGATAGCTGTGATGACAAGGGATGATTCGCTGGTGAACGAAGGGAAGCTGGCCAGTGATTGTGTGGTCGGAAGAATGGGTGCAGCACAACAACATCGGGCGGCAATCTACATGACTAAGCAAGTTTAGCCCACCTTTGTCGCCTTGGCCGGCCATTAATGCAGGCCATCCTAGCACCGTAGTTTGCCTTTGTCAGGCCCGTGCTCGGCACAAAACCATCAGCGGGCACCACACTAGGGATACAGTGGCGCCAGATTAGCGTGGTGCTGTGACGCTCATTGTATGGCATACATGCCCTGTACAACATCAAGCAGTCACCCAGTGCTCCTCGTCCACACCGTAAC
>NZ_JAELTJ010000463.1 GCF_016428805.1 Achromobacter sp. ASV32 | reverse complement strand
GCCCGATTGGCACCTGATTCGGCCAGCAACTGAGACCTTGCAGATATCCACTGTTCCAGTGGCATCCATTGCTGATGCTGAAGCTTCGGAATGTTCTCGGCCATCCCGACAAAGACGGAAGACATCAAAGGTAACCACAGGGTGCATTACATGCAAGTATGTCCCGCTTTGCACTTGCGGCCAACGTTGAACGTGCGTTAGCTAATTTTCGGTCCTACAACTTGAACTAGAAGGCGCCATGTCAAATGTGATGAGCATCGGCCTATCTGCAATCGTTGTAAACGGTCAAACCGACAATGCGACGGTTACGCAACAACGCCTCCACTGTGGCCCGCCATGACATCACAGCCGTGTAGTCTGTCGTTTGGCTTGTACGCCAGTGCAAAGGCACAAGACAGGAACATGTTTTACGTTATGCGCACGGCGGCTCTTGAAGGCTTCGCTGGAGCCTTTGAC
>NZ_JAELTJ010000462.1 GCF_016428805.1 Achromobacter sp. ASV32 | reverse complement strand
CCCCCCCCCCCCCCCCCCCCCCCCCCCCCACACCCGCATCGTCGTCGGCAGCGTCAGATGTGTATAAGAGACAGGGTAGAGGCAGAGTCGTCTTCTTGGCTGGTCAAGACGGCATCGTCTGGAACCTGGGAGGACCACGGGCCTATCATCGAAGAAGGTTAGTTTACAGCAATCTAGATAGACAGCTTGTCTCCCAAAGCGGGCAAACAATAAAAGAAACAATAGCTGCGCTGGAATGCAATGAAATGGAATGGATGGACGCACGAGGAGCTGCCACGTAGTCAGCGGAGATGTTGTTAAAGATATTCATACTGGGCGCGGACGCCTTGTGGTTGTTGGACTGCTGCAAGCCACCTCCACTTGGATCGGCTGGCCAATTGCTGCAGGACAAGATGCATGAAAAGAGGATGCATCATGCAGAGACTGGAATGCAACGAGAAGTTGGTTGGTCTATGA
>NZ_JAELTJ010000461.1 GCF_016428805.1 Achromobacter sp. ASV32 | reverse complement strand
AATATATGCTGTGTATTCTGTTTCGTGGGTGTCATGTATGTAATACTCTGATGCAATATGGCGACGCAAAACAGTGTTATTGTATGGTTTGCATTCCAGCCAGCCAAGGGCCGTGGGAGATAGAGGCCATAAGGTTACTCAAGAGGAGTGAGTGGTTGAAATTTCTGCAGCTTGTCTCAGTCGATGTCATGTAAATAGACGAATGCAGCAAGTTGGTTGTGTTACCTGTGTGTTAGGTGTGCCAACTCTCGCAACGCCAATTTCCAGGCAAATAACATGAACAAACTCTCACTTGAGGTTCGTTATAACTACGCGCCATATGAAGCAGTAGCAGGGCAGAACTAAAAAATACTGTCGTGTAATTTTGCAAAGTTAACTAACGTTTATTATATTATTATACGAGCCTTATACAATTTCTCAAGACTTCTTCAAGTACGTCATCGGCGAGTATTTACC
>NZ_JAELTJ010000460.1 GCF_016428805.1 Achromobacter sp. ASV32 | reverse complement strand
CATTGGTGCATTCGAAGATGCCAACTGCGCCACACCATCTGTCGAGCGAGATGTTTCTCCACAAGATATATACGAAATCTCCAAAACAATGATACCGAGCGACGATTCAAATTTTGAGCGGCCGATGATGTGTACATTGATACTTCATGCTCTGATCTTGATAGGCAAGGGCAAGAATGTAGCTGCCTGGATTATTATTGGACGAGCCATGCGGCTTATCTTGTCGACGGAACAGCACACACATACAACAGATACAATTAATAGTCGCTATCTGGCAAACAATCCCGTTCTAGCCGCGTGTTATCTTTTGGATACTTTACTGGCGATATGTCTTGGACGCCCGGCTCATACTGCCACGGAACTCCAACATCATGGACAATCTATCATGTCTTTTTGTGCGCCAGAGTCTCCAGAAACTTGGACCGCCATAGCAGGCTTTGGACCATCAATACAGAAC
>NZ_JAELTJ010000459.1 GCF_016428805.1 Achromobacter sp. ASV32 | reverse complement strand
GTATACCGGCTTTGGATTTAGACAATTTTTCTTTTTTTCTTTTTCAACGCGGCAGATCTGCATCCTCCTTTCTTATCCCAACTATTCTTCTTCCCCTCTTCCGCCGCCCTTCGCCGCCCTTCGCCGCCGCCTTCGCCAGCCCGCTAACAAACCACCCCCCTCCTCTTCCCGTGTGGCCGTGACCCGTCTCCTCTTTCCCGTGCCGTCGCTGCCCATTCTGCTGCTTGTCGCGGCTCGAGGAATGCCCAACCAACTCCTCGTCTTTGTCGGCTCACTGACTCTTCCTTGTCGTCGTCTCATACCAAAAAACCTAATTGCTACCCTGCCATTACTTACTCCTATTGACGCCCCCTGCCGCCCTGTCCACCGACGCCTGCGGCCTGACTTTGGAACCGAGCCTTGGCTTATAGGCCTTACCTCTTAGTAGGCCGTTGCCCTCCGGTCGTCAAGGTTGTAC
>NZ_JAELTJ010000046.1 GCF_016428805.1 Achromobacter sp. ASV32 | reverse complement strand
CGCCGGCCCGGTTCAACAGGTGGATCGCACCGCGCGTGCCGATGTCGGTGGTGGCGACCAGCACGCCGTCCTGGCGGACCTGTTGACCAGCGAGCGTGATGTCGCCGGTGGTGGCGCTGATCAGGCCGGTGTTGCGCACCTGTCCGGCGGTACTGCCGGCCTTCAGCGTGGCGCTCACTTCGTTGCCGGTGGTGGTGGATTTGATGTTGCCGTCGGTGCCGTAGCCCTTGCGGATGTAGAAGTCGTCGCCGGCTGCCATCGCCACTTGGCCGCCGGGCGCCGTGATGGCGCCGGCGTTGTGCACTTCGCTGCCCAGCAGCAGCACGTAGCCGCCGCCGCGGGTGGCGGTGTTGGAGGGCGCCGTTTCAATGCGCGCGCCGGCCAGCACCTGCACCTGGCCGATGGCGTCCTTGAAGGCCGGCAGGGTGCCGTCGGTGTCGGTGTAGATGCCCTTGTCGCGGAACTGCGCGTCGGTGATGGTGGCGGCGGCCGCCACCAGGTTGCGCGCATTGACCTGGCTGGTGCCGGTGAAGATGACGCCGTTCTGATTCACCACCAGCACGGTGCTGTCGGCCTTGATGGCGCCGTGGATCTCGCTGGGCCTGGCCGACGCGCCGACCACGCGGTTCAGCACGGCGTCGGCCGCATTCTGCTGGAACTGCAGCGTGGTATTGCGGCCGATGTTGAAGGTGTCCCAGTTCAGGATGGCGCGCGACTGGGTCTGTTCGATGGTGACAACCTGGCGGCCGCCCTCGATGGTGGTCCTGGCGGCCTTGGCGCCTTCCCACTTGGCCAAGGCCCCGCGGGCTTCCCACAAGCCGCCTTCGACCAGGCCGTCGGGCACGCCGGCGCCATGGGCGGCAGCGGCGGCGCGGGCGGCGGCCTGCGCCGCCTGCTGCGCGGCGACCGCGGCGGCGGTGCGGTTCAGGTTATCCAGCGACTTCTGCAACTGCTGGCGCGCCTCGGCCTGCTGGCGGGCGCTGGTGCCGATGCCGGCCAGGCTGCCGTCGGGCATGCGGCCGGTACGCTGCGCGGTCGATTGCACGGCGTTCTTGTCGGCGAACCAAGCGGGGCTGAAAGCGCGCGCCTGAGCCTGGGTCGCGCCGCTCCAGCCGCCGGCCAACGCCAGCACCGCCATGGCGTGCGACAGCGGGCGCAGACGCCAGCCGGGCCGGCGGCGCGCGGCGCGGCGCAAAGAGGGCGTGGCTGAACCCACGGACGAGGCGGGGCGGGCGGCAGACTGGGCGGACGTAGACGAGGACATGGCGTGATTCAGGAATGTCGATGATGGGCGCCAGTGACATCGCCACCGTGCCCGCTTACTCATCTAGTCGAATGACGCTTGCGCAGTCGGCATAGGGAACCGCATGAATTTTTTATGACAAGCGCTTCATGGCGGTTCCGGGGCGCGGTGCCTTCAGCTGAGGAACACCACATCGCCCACGCGGCGCACGCTGGCGCCGTACAGCTGCTGGATCTGGGTGATGGCCTGGTCCAGGTCCTTGACCTCGTAGCGTGCGCTCAGGCGGTGACGCGCCAGTGCGTCGTTCATCAGTACCACGCGCCCCGGGCGGTAGCGGTTGATTTCGTCGATCGCCTGGTTCAGCGGCAGATCGTGGAAACTGACCACGCCGGCGCGCCAATCCGAGGCATCCTGGGACCCGGCAACGGGGGGCTGCACACCGCTTGTCGTGTAGCGCAGTTCCTGACCTGCGCGCAGCACCAGGCTGGCGTCCGGATGCCGCACGTCGACCTGGCCGGCGTTGCAGCGCAGTTGCACCTCGCCCAACGACAGGCGGCGCACTTCGATGTCACCGCTGACCAGGGTCATGCGGGCGGCGCCGGCCACCACCGCGCAGGGTTGGCTGCGTGCGGCGCGGATGGCGGCCTCGCCCGACACCAGTTCGATTTCCGGCTGGCCGCCGCGGGTGGAGACATTGACGCTGGTCTGTGTGTTCAGCGCCAGCGTCAGCTGCTGGCCGTCCAGCGCGACGCTGCGCTGTTCGCCCGTGACGGTGCGGTAGTCGGAATTGAATTCGGACCAGGACGGCCACAGGCCCAGCGGCGGGCGCACCACGCCCGCGACCGCCAGGCTGGCGAAAGCGGTGGCGCCTCCCGCCAGCAGCCAGCGGCGGCGGGGATCGGGTGCGCCGGCGCGCCGTGGCGCGGCCACGGCGGGATGGGTCTGGGCATAGGCCTGCGTGACCCGGCCCAGTTCGCGCCAGGCCCGGGCCGCCTCGACCCAGGCACGTTCGTGCGCCGGGCTTTGCGCGCGCCAGGCCCTGAAGGCCGCGCCATCCGCGGTGCTGGGAGCGCCCGTGGCCAGTGCGCGCGCCCAGGCGTGGGCCTCGCGCGCAAGGGCGGGGTCGGGCAGGGGGCCGGGGGACGGTTGGGGGCTCATGGGTATCGCAGGCTGCGCGCGGCCGTTATCCGCCGCTTTCATACTTAGACGATTCGGCGCGGGGCAAACGGAACCGGTTTTGCGCGAAAAATACACTTTCTTTCATTTATTCCTGTCCGCGTGCCATGGCCCGGACGCAATGCTCGTGCGCCGTCTGTAGTTCGCGGCCCACCAGCCGCACCGATATGCCCCAGCGCTTGGCCAGGTCGGGCCGCGACAGGCCCTCGACCCGCGCCGCGATCAGGATGTCGCGCTGGCGCGGCGTCAGGGCGTCCAGCGCCTTGAACATATGGTCCATGTCCGAGCGCGATTCGGCCACGCCATCGGGGCCCGGCGAGCCGTCCTCGACATCGAAGAACTCGCTGACTTCGCTTTCGCTCAGCAGCCGCGCGTCCTGGCGGATGCGGTCGATCGCCACGTGCACGGCGGTATTGACCAGGTAAGTCTGCGGGTGGCGCACGCCATCCAGGTCGTCGCGCGCCGACAGACGCACGTAGGCATCGTGCAGCGCGTCGCCGGCCAGGTCCGAGGCGCCGCCCAGGCGGCGCGAGACCTGGCGCCGTAACGCGTCGTAGCGTTCCGCGACCAGCCGGCGCAGGGTGGCCAGGCCCTGGCCGCTCATCGCCGGCAGCCGCCATAGCGGCGCGCCGCCTCGGGCGTGATCAGCAGCGTCGCCGGCAGGCCAAAGCCGGCAGGCGGCGCGCCGATGGGCAGGCCTTCCAGGGCAGCCTGCAGGCGCGGCGCCATGTCCGGGCGGCCGGTGGCATAGGCCTGCGCGCCGTGGATGGCGTGGGTGGCGTCCAGCGGCAGCCGCAGGGCCACGCGGTAGTCGCCGATATGCAGGTCGGGCCGGGCGCACAAGGCGGCCAGCACGCGAGTCTGCAGCCGGCCGTAATATTGCTGGCGGTCGACCGTGGAGGCGGTCGAGGCCGGCGCAGGCGGGGTGCGTACGCGCGGCATCAGCATCAGCGCCCGCGGCGCGGTGTAGCGCGCCTGCAGCTCGGTGTCGGACAAGAGCCGGGCCAGCGCGTCGCGCGCGGTGTAACGGCCGGCGATGGCCGGCGCGGTCTGTCCCGCGGTCTGAGCGCTGTCGTAGAGCACTGAGTCGCCCGTGAGTTGGCTGTATTGCTGCAAGGCGTTGTGCAGGGGCTGGCGGGGCCAGTCGAACGGATACTCGCGCGCCGCGTCCTCGGCTGCCGCGGCGGCCGACGCGGCCAGGGCGGCGCCGGCGGCGATCAGGGTCATCATCGCCTGCAGGCGTTTCAAGCCGGTGCGCACATCGGCGGCTGGCGATGCAGGTTGTGGGGGACGGCTAGGGAAGGCATACGCGGAACAAGTCGGACGCTGTCCGCCGCTAGGCGGTGAAGAAGCTGACATGGTAGGGGGTGAATATGACCCTTTGGTTGCGGTTCGATGACGGCGGGCCGCTGGTGTAAAGTCGCGTGTACACCATTTCCTAAAGGACACGAAGGTGCCTGAATCGAACGAATCCGCGGTTCTGCTGTTCTCCTACGGAACCCTCCAGGACAAAGCCGTGCAACGCGCCAATTTCGGCCGCGAACTTTCGGGCAAGGCGGACGCCATGACCGGCTACGTACAGCGGTGGGTGGACATCACCGAGCCCGAGGTCATCAAGACCAGCGGGCTGACGCGGCACCCCATCGTCTACGCCAGCTACGACCCCAAGGACGAAGTGGCGGGCATGGTGTTCGAGATCACCCAACGGGAGCTCGAAGCCGCCGACCGCTACGAGGTCTCGGACTACAAGCGCGTGTCGGTGCTGCTGAAATCCGGTGTGCACGCCTGGGTGTATATCAAGGCCTGAACCCGGCCTGGCGCGGCGGCGGCCCCGGCTGTCCTGGCGCGCCGCGGCGCCTGTACACTCGGTCATCTCCACTCCGGGGGCCCCACATGGCCGGCAGCAGCTTTTTCGCCCTGTTCGACGACATCGCCACCATTCTTGACGACGTCTCCGTCATGACCAAGGTGGCGGCCAAGAAAACCGCCGGGGTGCTGGGCGACGACCTGGCGCTCAACGCCCAGCAGGTCTCGGGTGTGCCGGTCAACCGCGAACTGCCCGTGGTGTGGGCGGTGGCCAAGGGCTCTTTCCTCAACAAATTGATCCTGGTGCCGTCGGCCCTGGTGATCAGCGCCTTCGCGCCCTGGGCCGTGACCCCGTTGCTGATGGTGGGCGGGGCCTTCCTGTGTTTCGAGGGCGTGGAAAAACTGGCGCATAAGTTCCTGCCGCACGGCGATACCGCCGATGGCAATCACGCTGCCCGCGCCGAGGCCCTGCAGGATGCCTCGGTGGACATGGTGGCGTTCGAGCGCGACAAGATCAAAGGCGCGGTGCGCACCGACTTCATCCTGTCGGCGGAAATCATTGCGATCACGCTGGGCGCCGTGGCCGGCGCCGACATGGTGCGCCAGACCATCGTGGTGGCCGGCATCGCCCTGGTCATGACGGTGGGCGTCTATGGCCTGGTGGCGGGCATCGTCAAGCTGGACGACCTGGGCCTGTATCTCAGCACCAGGCGCTCGCAGGCCGCGGCCTGGCTGGGCAAGCGCATCGTCGTGGCCGCGCCCTACCTGATGAAGACGCTGTCGGTGGTGGGTACCGCCGCCATGTTCATGGTCGGCGGCGGCATCCTCACCCACGGCATCGCGCCGCTGGGCGCCGCCATCGAACACGTCGCCGCCGCCACGGGCAGTGGTTTGCTGCCGCTCTTGACGTCGACCTTGCTCAGCGCCCTGTTCGGCATCGTCGCCGGGGCCGTGGTGCTGGGCGCGGTCAGCCTGGTCAAGCGGCTGTTCAGGAAGTAAGGCGCCGGGCCGCCGCCGTGTCTGGCCGCAGCGGCATCCGGCGATGCCTGGTCCGGATGCCGGCGTGCCGCGTCGCCATCAATACGCCAGCGAAGCCTGCAGGTACACCGTGCGCGGCATGCCCACGTACTTGCCCGCGTTGTTGTCGGTGGAGCGGGTGAAGTAGCGCTTGTCGAACAGGTTCTTCACGCCCAGCGCGATGTTCAGGTTGTGCATCGGCTTGCCGAAATCGTAGGCGGCGCGCACGTGCACGGTGCCGTAACCGGGAATGTCGCCATAGGCGCCGTTGGCGCTTTCGGTGGTCTGGTAGGTGGCGCCGGGATCCGGCGAGCCGGGCGAACGCTGCTTGGACTGCAGGAAGGTATCGACGTTGAAGGTCCACTGGTTGCGCGTATAGCGCGCGCCCAGCGAGGCCACGTTGCGCGAATAGAACGGCAGGTCGCGGCCCTCGAATACGCCGGCCTGGTAGGTGGCCTGCGTGTAGGTATAGGTGCCGTAGACGGACATGCCGGACAACGCGGCAGTGAGCTCGCCCAGGTCGTACGACAGCCCCGTTTCCAAGCCGCGGTGGCGCGTGGCGCCCAGGTTGGTCCAGGCGTCCGAACCGCCGTTGGTGCCGCCGCGCAGCTGCAGTTCGTCGTCGAAGTTGATGTTGAACAGCGTCAGCTCGCCTTTCCAGCCGCCGCTGTTGAAATGGGTGCCCACTTCATACGTGGTGGCTTTTTCGGGATGCAGGCCGTTGGTGGTCGAGGCGATCTGGAAGTACTGCAGCGGACCGAACGACTGGCCGGCGTTGGCGAACACGCTCCATTGCTCGCTCAGGTGATACACGATCGACAGCGAGGGCAGGGGCTCTTCGGACTTGATGCTCGTGTATTTGGTGGCGGCAGGGTTGGACTTGTCGTTCAGGAACGAATCGATGAACTCGTAGCGCACGCCCGGGGTGATGGTCCAGTTGCCGACGTTGATGGTGTCGTCGATGTAGACCGCGTGCGCGGTGGTGCCGCCGGTGCGGAACTGGTACTGCGGGTTCGGCGCGTTGAGCGGGTCGAACGGCCCGTCCGGCACATAGAACGCCGTGCGCGACGCGCGTTCGTCGCTGGCTTCCTTCAGGTAGCGGTAGCCCACGCTGATTTCCTGCGTCACGTCCGAGCCACGGAACAGGCGCGAATAGCGCGGTTCGATCGCGAACGTGTGATAGTTGCGCGGGTTGAACGTCAGGCGGCGCTGGCCGGCATTGGCGCCGGTGCCTTCGGTCTCGATGCTGCTGCCGCGGAAGCTGTCGGTGTAGTACGTTAGCAATTCGAACTTGTTGAGGCCGTCGTCGTGGTTGTAGCGGAACGACGCGTCGGTGCGGCGGCCGGTGAAATTGTCGTATGGCCGCGTGGACTGGAACGGGTCCTGCGAATACTGCCTGGTGGTCAGGCCGCCGGGCATGCCGGCGCGGCCTTCGTAGTGGTGCAGCGACGCTGAAATGCGGTCGTCCGCGCCGATGCGGTAAGTGCCCTTGAGCATCACGTCATCGATGTCGACGCGGTCGTTGCTGTCGCGGAACCCATTGCCGTGCGTGCCCGAATAGAGCAGGGCGCCGCCCAGGCCGCGATCGTTGGTGCCGCCGATGAACGCGCTGGGCGTTGTCTTCACGCCACCGTGGCTGTACATGTCGGTCTCGACCGAGGCGTCGGCCGTGAAGTCCTGCGGAATCGCGCGCGTCACGAAGTTGATGATGCCGCCCACGTTCTGCGGGCCATAACGCACCGAGCCCGCGCCGCGTACCACGTCCACCGCCGACAGATTGCCCAGCGCCACCGGCGCCATCGACAACTGCGGCTGACCATAGGGCGCCACCGCCAGCGGGATGCCGTCCATCAGGATCGTCGAGCGCGGCGACAGGCGCGAGGTCAGCCCGCGCACGCCCACGTTCAGCGACACGTCGCTGCCGCCCGTGCCGTTGCTCTCCTGGACCTGAACGCCCGGGATCCGGCGCAGCACGTCGCGCACGTTGGTCGCGCCCGTGTCCTGGAACGCGGCGCGGTCGATGATGGTGCGCGCCCCGCCGTGCTCCAGCACCTTTTCATCGCTGGGGTTTTCCAGCCAGTCCCCCACCACGCTGATCGCGCCCAGGGTGTTGTTGTCGGTCGAAGCGCCGGGATTGGCCGCGGCCGGCACGGTTTGCGCATGGCCGTTGGCGGCCAGCGTCAGCAAAGCCAGCGCCAGCGCAAGGCGGCGCGCAGGGAAGGGGATAGGCATGGACATTCCAGGAATCACTCACACGTTAATGAGAGCGGAAATCAAATTGAGAATCTTTTCTGAAGTAAAGCGGACTGCGAAGCACAGCGCGGACGCGCCCCGGAGGGCCCGCCCGGATCGGCGCAAAATATAGCAAAAATTGGCGCCAATCCAAACGCGGTAAATTGGGGTCGTGGCAAAAACGCCCCACGCCGCGGTGGCCCAGCCAGATGCGTCCGCGCGCCCTGCGCCCCGCCGAATCCGTATAAGATGTGAAATTGGCGCCAATTTTTACGCGGGAATCATCATGGACACACTCGATCAGCAATTGCTGGGACTGTTGCGCGCCGACGCTCGCGCCACCGTGGCAACCCTGGCCAAAAAGCTCGACGTCTCAAGGGGCACCATCAACAACCGCATCGCGCGCATGGAGGACGAGGGGGTCATCGTCGGCTACACCGTTCGCCTGCGCCCCGAATCCGAACCCGACCAGATCGGCGCCTGGATGAACATCGCCGTGGACGGCAACGAAACCCGCCGCGTCGTCAGCATCCTCCTGGGCGACCCCGCCGTCGTCGCCCTGCACGACACCAACGGCCGCTGGGACCTCCTGGCCGAATTGCGCGTGGCCAACATCGAAGAAATGTCCCGCGTCCTGGACCGCGTCCGCCTGATCAAAGCCATCTCCGCTACCGAAACCAGCATCCACCTGAAAAGCTACAAGCTGGACTGAACCAGGGCAGGGCTCCGCGCCAGCACGACACACCACGCTCTCCAATTCAAGAGCGCAGGGGCAGTTCCAGCGCTGGACACCAAAGCAGGCCTCCCCGGACACCACCAAGCCCCCGCAAGTCACCACCGGCCTGCAAGCCAATATCCAAGCCTAAACCGGCTGCGCCAAAATCAGGTCTCCCCTGAAACTCCATCCTCAACCGCCCAGACCCAGCACCCTCAAAGGCCCAAAAGGCTGCCGGCGCGACCGCTTGGGCGACCCCGCAAGATCTTCCACCCCCCCTCCCGTTCCCCACCAGAACGCCAAGCACACCCCTCGCCCCAGCACCGCAACAAACCCGCTCCATCACAGCGTGGCGGGCAGGCCGGCTGGGAGGGCGGGGCGTGTAGATGCGCCCGAGGGAATCGGAAGGCAGTCGCCGAAGGCGACAACGACGATGACGAAGGGGGGGCCCGCCTAGGGTAGTCCGGAGCGAAGGCTCCGGACCGCAATCGTAGCCCCGCCCTCCCAGCCGGCCTGCCCGCCACGCGGCAGCAGAACCCACGGACCACCCGAAGCAAAGCAACGCACAAGCTTCAAGAGCCCCCAAGGAACAAGTCCCTCGCCGCAGGCGACCCCCACCCCGTTAGGGATTCCCCCCGGTTGCCCCTCAACCCCGCCCACTCCTAAAATTGGCGCCAATTTGTGCAAACAAACACCTACCGCCAGCACCCCTGGGCACCTCAGCCTCCCAGGATTCAAGGAACCGCAATGCCCACCGCAGCACCCACCCTCACCCCTGAAGCCGCCCGCGCCCGCGCCATCTACGACCTCGGCCACAGCACCGTCTTCTCCGCCCGCGTCGACCCGCGCTTTTCGTACTGCATGTACGTTCCCCCGCACATCGACCAGGCCAGGCACCCGATGCAACTGGTGGTGATCATGCACGGCACCGGCCGCGCCTTCGTCGAATATCGCGACGCCTTCGCCGAATTCGCCCGCTGGAACGACTGCATCGTGCTGTGCCCCCTGTTCCCCGTCAGCCCGCTGGGCGACGGCAACCGCGACGGCTTCAAGCAACTGCGCGAAGGCGACATCCGCTACGACCACATCCTGCAGGACATGGTCGCCGAAGTCGGCGAAAAATTCGGCTGCGACTTCTCGCGCTTCGCCCTGTTCGGCTACTCCGGCGGCGGCCAGTTCGTGAACCGCTACGCGCTCTTGCACCCCGAGACCCTGTGGGCCGTGTCCATCGGCGCGCCCGGCTCGGTCACGCTGCTGGATCCCAGCCAGGACTGGTGGGTTGGCGTGCGCGACGCCGAGGCCCGCTTCGGCAAGGCGGTGGACGTGGACGCCCTGCGCCAGGTCGCGGTGCACATGATCGTCGGCAAGGCGGACCTGGAAACCTGGGAAATCACCCATCGCGAAGGCGGCAAGTTCTATATGCCCGGCGCCAACGCCGCCGGCGCGACCCGCCCCGAGCGCCTGGAATCCCTGCGCCGCTCGTTCGAGGCGGCAGGGGTCAAGGCCGTGCTGGACGTCGTCGACAACGTGCCGCACGACGGCCTGAAGTGCGTCGGCCAGGTGCAGGACTTCCTGGCCGCCGAGCTGCGCAAGCTGCGACATGAATAACACCGAAAACAAGACGCGCGGCGGGCGCATCAGCGCCTGTCAGCCGCGATAGGAGAGGGGCATGCTGCGTTTCGCGCTATCCCGTATCGTCATGGCCATTCCCACGCTGCTGATCGTGGCGGTGGCGGTATTCGTCATGATCCGTCTGATCCCGGGCGACCCGGCGCAACTGCTGCTGGGCGACCTGGCCACGCCGGCCGCCCTGGCCGACCTGCGCGCCCGCCTGGGCCTGGACCAGAGCTGGTCGACCCAGTTCGGCATCTGGTTCGGCAATATGCTGCACGGCGACCTGGGGTCGTCCATCAACACCGGCCAGCCCGTGCTGCCGCTGGTGTGGGACCGCTTCCTGATCAGCGGCCGGGTAGTGCTGGTGGCTGTGCTGTTCGCCGCCATGGTGGCCGTGCCCGCGGGCATGATCGCCGCCTGGAAGCAGAACAAGGCGCCCGACCTGATCCTGGTCGGCACCGCGACCTTGCTGGTGTCCATTCCCACCTTCTGGCTCGGCCTGCTGCTGCTGATCTTCTTTGGCCTCAAGCTGCAATGGCTGCCCGTGGTGGGCTACGTGTCCATCGGCGAAGACTGGAAGGCGGGCCTGCTGTACCTGGCCATGCCCATCCTGACCCTGTTCCTGCACGAGATCGGCGTGCTGATGCGGATGGCGCGCGCCAGCACCCTGGAAGTGCTGCGGCTGGACTACATCACGCATGCGCGCGCCAAGGGCCTGTCCGAATCGGCCGTGTTGATGCGCCATGCCTTCCGCAACGCCTTTGGCCCGACCTGGACGCTGATCGGCCTGGTGCTGGGCAACCTGCTGGGCGGTATCGCCGTGGTCGAAACCGTGTTCACCATTCCCGGCCTGGGCCGGCTGCTGGTGGATTCGATCTTCGCCCGCGACTACCCCGTCATCCAGGGCTGCCTGCTGTTCGTCGGCGTGGTCTACGTGATCGTGAACCTGCTGATCGACCTTTGCTATCCCATCTTCGACCCGAGAGTGACCGCCGAATGAAAAAGCGAATTGCAGCTAACGCGCTGATAGGCGGCGTGATCGTGGCGGCGATGATCGTCGCGGCGATCATGGGTGCCGTCTGGACGCCCCACGACCCGCTGAAGATCAACTTCGTGGCCCGGCTCAAGCCGCCGGGCGGCGGCTTCCTGCTGGGCACCGACGAATTCGGCCGCGACGAGCTGTCGCGCCTGTTGGCCGGCGCATCCAGCAGCGTCTGGATCAGCTTCCTGACCGTCAGCTTCGCCATCGTGGCGGGCACCGCCATCGGCACCCTGACCGGTTTCGTGCGGGGCTGGACCGACCGCATCATCATGGCCTTCAACAACGCCTTGCTGGCCTTTCCGGGCCTGCTGCTGGCGCTGGGCCTTCTGGCGGTGGTGGGCGCCAACAAGTACGGCATCATCCTGGCGCTGGGGCTGGCCTACACGCCGTCCGTGACCCGCATCGTGCGCGGCACGGTGCTGTCATTGCGGGAAAAAGAGTTCATCGAATCGTCCCGCGTGCTGGGCAATTCCGAGCTCTACACCATGTTCCGCCACGTGCTGCCCAACTGCGTGGCGCCGCTGACCGTGCTGGCCACGTCGATGTTCGGCTGGGTCATCCTGGCCGAAAGCGCGCTGTCCTTCCTGGGCCTGGGCGTGCCGCCGCCCGCGCCCACCTGGGGCAACATGCTGGCCGCCGCCCGGCCGTTCATGGCACAGGCTTCCTATCTTTCCATTCTTCCCGGCTTGGCCATCGCGCTCGCGCTGCTGGGGATCAACCTGCTGGGCGACGCGGTACGAGACCGCTTCGATCCCCGCATGAGGGGTGTGCAATGAGCGCACTGGTAACCGTATCGAATCTGTCCCTGACCGTCGGCCGCGGCGGCCGCGAGATCGTCGGCGGCGTGTCCTTCGAGGTGGCGCCGGGCGAAATGGTGGGTATCGTCGGCGAGTCCGGCAGTGGCAAGACCCAGGCGGCGCGCGCCATCATGGGCCTGACGCCGCCGCCGCTGGTCGTGGCCGGCGGCTCCATCCGCTTCGAAGGCGTGGAAGTCACCCAGGCCAGCGCGCCCGAACTGCGCAAGCTGCGCGGCGCGCGCATCGGCATGGTGTTCCAGGAACCCATGACCTCGCTCAACCCGTCCATGCCCATCGGGCGCCAGCTGGACGAAGGCCTGAAGCTGCACCGCCGCGACCTGTCGACCGCGCAGCGTCGCGAACGCATTCTGGAAATGCTGCGCCGCGTGGGCATTCGTGATCCGAATGCGGCGATGCAGGCCTGGCCGCACGAGTTTTCCGGCGGCATGCGTCAGCGCATGATGCTGGCTTCGGTCATGTTGCTGGAGCCGGCGCTGTTGATCGCCGACGAACCCACCACCGCGCTGGACGCAGTGGTGCAGCGTGACGTGCTGGAACTGATGGCAGACCTGACGCGCGAGCACAACACGGCGGTGCTGATGATCAGTCACGACCTGCCGATGGTGGCGCGCTACACCGAGCGCATGGTGGTGATGCAGCACGGCAAGGTCCTGGAAACCGGCACCACCGCCGGCATCCTCGAACGCCCGCAGCATCCCTACACCCGCAAGCTGCTGGACGCGATGCCGCGCCGCATGCCGGCGCGGCCTGTGACGCCAGAGGCGCCCATCGTCGAGGTCAGGAACCTGGTGGTGGATTACGCCGGTCACCAGCGGCTGTTCTCGCGCACCGGCGCCAAGCGCGCGCTCGGCGGCATCGACCTGCACGTCAAGCCGCGCGAAGTGGTGGCGGTGGTGGGCGGCTCGGGCTCGGGCAAGACCACGCTGGGCCGCGCGATTGCGGGCCTGCTGTCGCCCACGTCGGGCCAGATCCTGTTCCGCAATCAGCCGGTCAGCCGCCGTTCGGCCGCCTGGCGCGACTATCGCCTGAACTGCCAGATGGTGTTCCAGGACCCGTATTCGTCGCTGGACCCGCGCATGACCATCGGCGAGCTGGTGGGCGAGGGCCTGCGCATGCTGACCGACATGCCGTCGGCCGACAAGCGCCGCCGCGTCGACGAGGTGCTGGCCGAAGTGGGCCTGGGGTCGGAATATGCCAAGCGCTTTCCGCATGAATTGTCCGGCGGGCAGCGTCAGCGCGTGGCAATCGCCCGGGCGGTGGTGCGGCGGCCGGCGTTCGTCATCGCCGACGAACCGGTTTCCGCGCTGGATGTCACGGTGCGGGCCCAGGTGCTGGACTTGTTTGCCGACCTGCAGGAACGCCACGGCTTTTCCTGCCTGTTCATCAGCCACGACCTGGGCGTGGTCGAGCAGGTGGCCGACCGGGTGGTGGTCATGCGCGATGGCGGCATCGTCGAACAGGGTACCCGCGACGAGGTATTCGACCATCCGCGCGAGGAATACACCCGCAGCCTGCTGTCGGCGATTCCCGCGCTGGAAGCCACCGAATCCGGCGGCGTGCGCCTGCGTTGGCGCCTGGATCAGCAGGAACCGGCCCGGGCCACGGCTTGAAGGGACGGATCCGCGCCGGAACGGGAGCGCCGTTGCGGCGCGGACTTATGCATAAAATACGCGGTTTGCATTTGATTCACGGGAGTGGTCCATGCCGAAAGCGGCGGCGACACAGCCGGGCCTGGTTGACCGTATTGCCCATGATATTCAGTCGGGTGTGTACGGTCCCGGCGCGTGGCTGAAACAGATCGACCTGCAGGAGCGTTACGACGCCAAGCGTCTGGACGTTCGGCGGGCGCTTGACCAATTGGCCGCCAAGCGGCTGATTTCGCACATCCCCAACCGGGGCTACCACGTCTACGCGATGGACCCGGACCAGCATTTGCAGATCCGCGACATCCGCGTGCTGCTGGAAACCGGCGCGGCCGCCGACCTGATGCCCAACGTCACCGCGGCCAAGGTGCGCGCCCTGCGCACGCTGGCCGAACGGTTCGCCAAGCTCTTGCACGACGGCACGCTGCTGGAGCAGTACGAGGTCAACCTGGCGTTCCACGCCGCGATGTACGACATGTGCGCCAACCGCGAACTGGCGGCCCTGATCCAGGAAACCCGGGCGCGCGGCCCGGCGGCGCCGGCCAAGGAATGGGTAACGCGTTCGCGCATCGAGATCTCGGCCCGCGAGCACTTCGACATGGTCGAGGCCCTGGAGGCGCGCGACGTCAAGCGGCTGCAGAAAATCATCGCCCAACACGTCGGCCAGGACATTTCCTGACCGATTCCGGGTGCCTTGCCCCGGCTTTTGCGGCGGCCATTCTGAAAAGGGGGCCGCCGCAAGTCGTTTCCGGGTGTCCTGTCTCTACGATTTGCAGGGATACCCCTGATGGCGGATGGGGGCCGAGCCTTCATAATAGGCAGCTATTTTTGGCGCCAATATAGTTATGAATCAGGCGCCGTATGCCCCCGGGGGAGTTTCCGCAATGCACCACTATCCTGTTTCCCGAGCGCTTGCGCTCAGCCTAGCCCTGGCCGCCGCAGGCACGGCCCACGCCGCCACCCTGACGATTGCCCAGCCGGCCGATATCCGCTCGACCAATCCGGGCGTCAACCGCGACAACACCACCGACGGCGTGGTGTTGAATATCGTCGAAGGCCTGGTCGGCTACCGGGAGAACGGCACCGTGGCGCCGTTGCTGGCCAAATCCGTTGACCTGTCCGAAGACGGCCTGACCTACACCTTCAAGCTGCGCGACGGCGTCAAGTTCCACAACGGCGCCCCGCTGACCTCGGCCGACGTCATCTGGAGTTGGGAACGCTATATGGACGCCAAGACCGATTGGCGTTGCCGCAGCGACTTCGATGGCCGCAACGGCCTGAAGGTGACGGAAGTGTCGGCACCCGACGCGCACACGGTGATCATCAAGATCGACCGCAAGTCGGCGGTGTTCCTGGATTCGCTGGCGCGCACCGACTGCGGCATGACGGCCATCCTGAGCAAGGATTCGGTCAATGCCGACGGGTCGTGGAACAAGCCGGTGGGCACGGGCCCGTACCAGTTCAAGGAATGGAAGCGCGGCGAATACGTGATGCTGGCGGCGTTCAAGGACTATGTGTCGCCCTCGGCCGGCGACAAGCCGGACGGCTATGTGGGCGCCAAGCGGCCGCTGGCCGACGAGGTCAAGTTCCTGGTGGTGCCGGACCCGTCAACGGCCAAGGCCGGCCTGGTGTCGGGCGCGATCGACGCAAGCCAGATCACCATCACGGACGTGGCTGAATTGAAGAAGAGCCCGACGGTGTCGGTGATGAGCCCGCACGACGCGACCAAGCACACCCTGCTGTTCCAGACGCAGGATCCGGTGCTCAAGAACGTGAAGCTGCGCCAGGCGATCGCGGCGGCGCTGGATATTCCGCAGGTGGTGGCGGCGGCGTCCGAAGGGCTGGGGCAACTGAACAATTCGGCGGTGTATGCCGGTTCGGCCTATTACCAGGAAACCGAGAAGCGCACCTACAAGTACGATCCGGCGCGCGCGCAGCAGCTGCTGAAGGAAGCGGGCTACAAGGGCGAGCCGATCGTCATCTACGCGAACAAGCGGGCGCACGTGCCGAGCTATCAGGTGGCGGTGATCGCGCAGGCGATGATGCAGTCGGTGGGGATCAATGCGCAGATCGAGGTGCTGGAGTGGGCGACGCAGCTGGATCGCTACAACACGGGCAAGTACCAGATCAGCTCGTTCACATTTTCTTCGCGGATCGATCCTTCGTTGAGTTTTGAGCAGTTCGCGGGGGACAAGTCGAAGCAGCCGCGCAAGGTCTGGGATGATCCGCAGGCGCAGAAGCTGATTGACGAGAGCTTTCTTGAATCTGATCCGGCCAAGCGGCAGAAGCTGTTTGACCAGCTGCACACGTTGATGCTGGAGCAGACGCCGTTGTTGGTGCTTTATAACGGGGCGGATGCTTGGGCGACCAATAAGCGGGTTGAGGGGTTTTCAGTTTGGGAAGGGAAGCCTCGGGCTTGGGAGACCAAGATCGTGGGTAAGTAGGTGGGGGTTTTCTTGTAGGTGGTTTTTGGGGCGGTTGCTGGTGGTGATTGTGCTGCTGAGGCCGCCTGACGCGGCGGTGGCCTGCGGTGTGCGGGGCTACGATTGCGGTCCGGAGCCTTCGCTCCGGACGTTCCCTTCGTCATCTTCGTCACCGCCTTCGGCGGTTCCTTCAGATTCCCTCGGGCGCATCTACACGCCCCGCACACCGCAGGCCACCGCCGCGTCAGGCTCCACTGTCCGTATCTTGACGGGCTTTGGGGCGAGTTGTTTGCTTGGCGTTTTGCTCCGTGTCCGAGTGGGGGGGGCGGGTCTTGCGGGGCCCGCTCGATGCCGGCCGCGCGGGCGGCCTTGTCGAGCTTACGCGGTGTCTTGCGGCGGGGCGGTGGCGCTTCGCGCTGTTGGAGATTCTTGTCCTGCAATGCAACGAGGCCGCTTTCGCGGCCTCGTTGCATTGTTGGCTGTGGCTTTACTTCGCTACGCGTTCCACTTCCCAGGCGCGCGGTTTTTTCACGGCCCAGGGGGTGTAGCCCTTGACGTCGCTGCGGTAGGCGCCGATGTCCAGGCCGTTGTAGAGGGGGATGCTGGGGACGTCGGCCAGGAACAGTTTGTGCAGCTGGTCGAACGCGGCCTGGCGTTTGGCGTGGTCGGTGTCGACCGAGGCGGCGTCCAGGAGCTTCTGGGCGTCGGGGTTGTCCCAGACCTTGCGGGGTTGCTTGGATTTTTCGCCGGTGACCATTTCGTAGTTCAGGGCGGCGTCCAGGCGGGCCGAGTAGGGGAAGGTCATCATCTGGTAGGTGCCGGCGTTGTAGCGGTCGAGCTGGGTGGCCCATTCGGCGACGGATAGCTTGGCGTTGATGCCGGCGGCCTGCAGCATGGCCTGGATGATGACGGCGGAGTTGTAGGACTGGGGATAGCGTTTGGTGGTCATCAGCTCGATTTCCTGGCCTTTGTAGCCGGCTTCTTTCAGCAGCTTCTGGGACAGGGCGACGTCGTATGTCCAGCCTTCTTTCTGGGCGGCGTCGTGGTAGGGCGAGACCAGGGGGACGATGGAGTTGTTGGGCTTGGCCAGGCCTTCGGTGACGGCGGCGGCCAGTTGTTCGTAGTCGATGGCGTGGGCCAGGGCCTGGCGCATCTTGGGGTTGGACAGGAGCGGGTCCTTGGTTTGCAGCAGCAGGGCGGTCATGCTCATGACGGGCGCGTAGGCGACCTTGACGTTGGGCGTGGCCTGCAGGACCGGGACGTCGTTGTTGGAGACGTCTTCGATGATGTCGATGTTGCCGCGTTGCAGGGCGGCCTTGGCGGTGGAGTCGTCGGGCACGATCATGAAGCGCACTTCGTCGACCAGGGGGCGCTTGGACCCGGTGTAGCCGTCGAGCTTGCCGCCGCGGTTGGCGTAGCCGGCGAATTTGGTCAGGCGGATGTATTCGCCGCGCTTCCATTCGGCCAGTTCGAAGGGACCGGTGCCGATGGGCTTGTCCCAGGTGCCGTCGGGCTTGACGGAGGCCTTTTGCAGGATGCCGGTGCCGCCGCAGTCGGCGCGCGCCAGCGAGGCCAGGAACAGGCTGCTTGGTTTTTCCAGGTGGTAGACGACGGTCTGGGCGTCGGGCGCTTCGACGCCGGTGACCTTGACGGTGCCGCGGCCGTCGAATTCGCTGGCACAGCGCCAGCCGGAATTGGCGGCGGTGTAGTGCTGCCAGGTCCAGAGCACGTCGGCGGAGGTCAGCGGGGCGCCGTTGTGGAACTTGACGCCCTGGCGCAATTTGAAGGTGTAGGTCTTGCCATCCGGGCTGATGTCGATGGATTCGGCCAGCAGGGGGCGCACTTCGGCGTCTTCGCCGTAGGCCACCAGGCCTTCGACGATGTGCAGCACGACCGCGTCGCTATTGCTGTCGCGGTTCACGCCGGGCTCGGTCGAGCGGATGTCGGCAGTGAACGAGATGCGCAGCGGCGGCTGGGCCTGGGCCCAGGCCGTTCCGGCCAACGCGCCCAGCGCCAGCGCAACCGCGACATTCAAGCATTTTGTTTTCATTGAGTTTGGTCCTGGGGTTGCGCGGGCGGCCGGGGGAATCAGGCGGCGGCCAGCAGTTCGGGTTCGGCGGTCAGGCTGTAGCGCGTGAACGTGCGGTTCAGCGCGGGCAGCGGGGCCACTTCCATCAGGCCGGCGGCCGGTTCCATGATGACCATGGACACAGTGGCCGACAGGTTGTCGTGGCTGCCGGGGCGCGGCGGGCGGCAGACCGAATACGGCGTGCCGAAGTCGTCGAACAGCGCGCGCTTGAGGTCTTCGCGGGTCAGCTTGTCCTTTTCGTTGAGCAGGCGGCGCACGCGCCAGTCGCGGTAGGCGCTTTCCGGAGTGCTGGCGCGGCCGGTGTCGCGCAGCTTGCCCAGGGCGACTTCGCTGACCCAGTGATTGGCGTGCACGATCAGGTCGTCGCTGCCCGGGTAGATCGGGAAGGCCTCATCGGTGGTGCATTCGTAGTCGACGCCGAAGCCGGCGGCCATGCCGATCATGATGTTGTTCGAGCAGGACTTGGGCGTGGTGCTGACCGCCTTGATCGCCAAGGCGAAGTGTTCCTGTTCCAGCACCTTCCGGCGGATCAGCGACAGCGGCACGCCGAGCTGGCGGAAGTCGCGGTCGGATTCCAGGTAGTTGGCGGTGATGGACACGCCGGCGCTGTTCAGGCCGCTGCGGGCCAGGCCGCCGGCTTCGACGAAGGTGAGGATGTCGGGGCCGTTGTCGTTGCGCACGCGCAGCACGATGGCGGTGTCGACGCATTCGGCGCGCCAGTCCCAGTTCTGACCGTGGATCAGGCGGCCGTTGGCCGAGCGGGTGGGCAGGATCAGGGCGCCGGTGCAGCCGTCGCCGGGTTCGAGTTCGGCGGCCTTTTTCTTTTCGGCGCGGGCCTTGGCGATGACTTCGGTGCGGGCGTTGACCATCACGATGTCTTCGAACGACACGTTGGCGCCTGCGGCGATGCCGCGCATTTCTTCCAGGTAGTGCGGCGCGAAGTTTTCGATTTCACGCGCGAAGTGCTCGATGAGCCGGGTGCGCGCCATGGCGTCGTAGCCCAGGTCGACCAGGGTCTGGCCGTACATGGCGGCGCTTTTGCGCACGCGGTCGGCGGCCTGCTGGCCATAGGCGCGGCCACGCGCCTCGGGGGTACCGGCAACCGATACGAAGGGGAATTGGGTGATCTGGGTCATGGACGGATAGCGGCGCGGGCACGCCGTGAGGTCGGGAGTGATGAGACGGGATGTTGCAAAAATATTATCTTATTTTGGCGCCAAAAATACCGAGGGTTTGCCCGGGGGCGCCTAGCTGGGGGCGCCGAGCCGGGGGCGCCGAGCCGGGGACGCCGAGCCGGGGGCGCCGAGCGGGGATGCCGAGCCGGGACGCCGGGTCCGAAGGCGCCGACCCGCGGGCTCAGTTGAAAGCGTCTAGCCCGTTGTCATCGCATACCCCCGCGCCACCTCGTCGCAACGCGAATACCGGGCACCCGCGGCGCGCAGCCGGTCGAGCAGCTTTTCAATCATCTGCAGCCGCGCCGCACGGCCTACGCCATGGTCGGCGCGCGGATGCAGGGTCAGGCAGGCATAGCCGTCGGCGGCCAGCAGAGCATCGCCCTGCTCGGCCAGGTGGGCGTAGGCCCGGTCCTGGGTGATGCGGCGGCTGAAGTGGGTGGCGTCGCACAGGCCTTCGCTCCAGGGCAGCTCGACCATGCCGGGCGCGCCGTCGGCGTCCAGCGCATAGGGCGCGTCGTCGTCCAGGGCGCTGCTGTCGTAGCGAAAGCCCAGCTCGCGCAGCAGCGGCAACGTGCGGGCGGTGAAGCCGCCACCGGTCCAGCGAAAGCCTTGCGGCGGCTGGCCGGTGAGCGCGGTCAGGCGCTCGCGCCCCCGTTGCAGGACTTCGGCCTCACGTTCGCCCAGGGCGGCCAGGTCTTCGAAGGCGTTGCCCTGCGAGGCGGCCTCGTGGCCATCGCGCAGGCTTTGCTCCAGCAGGTCGCGGCAGCGTTCGGCCTCGAACGCCGGCCAGAAGAAGGTGGCGCGGATGTCCTGGCGGCGCAGCATGTCCAGCACGCGCGCCAGGCCACCGCCATAGGCGTAGCGGCCATGGCCGTCGCGGCCATGCAGTTCGTGTTCGGGACGGGTGGCCGCTTCGGGGCCGATGCCTTGCACGTTGATGGTGACCAGCACGGTTCTGGTTGCGGATGCCCCGGCAATCGCGCTGGCCTTACGGGGTGCCGCGGCGGTCACTGCGTCAGTGGCGGTTGCTGCGCTCATTCGGTTCTCCAGGCGCCGGGGTGGGCCAGGCAATGGCGGGCCAGGGCTTCGAGCGTCATGCAGTGCACGTCCGCTTGCGCGGCCACGTGCGTCAGGAAGCGGTCCATGGCGGCGGCGCGCGCGGGCGTGCCGGATCCGCCCGCGGCCTTGGGGTGGACGGTCAGGTGGATGTAGCCCTCGGCCTGGCGCAGGGCCTCGAATTCCTCGATCCAGTTGTCGCAGGCTTCTGCCGCCAGGCTGTGGCCGGTGAAGTAGAACGGGTAGTCGTCCAGCGACACGGTGTTGTTGGGCAGCATGACGAAGTCGTCGGCCGAGTCCGCCGGCAGGTAAGGCCGGTCGCGGTCTTTCTCGCTGGCGTCGTAGCAGTAGCCCAGCTGACGCAGCACGGGCAGGGTGCGGTGGCTCTTGCGACCAGAGGGCGAACACCAGCCCACCGGCGTCACGCCCAATTGCTGCTGGATCAAGGTATGCGTCTTCTCGAGCAGCGCGGGCTCGTCCTCGCCCAGGTCCCACGCTTCGTGCAGATAGCCGTGGGCGGCGATCTCATGGCCGCCGGCCAGGATGGCGCGAAAGGTCTCGGGGTAGTGTTCGACGTCGTAGCCGCAGGCAAAGAAGGTCGCGGGCATGGCGTGGCGCGCCAGAATGTCCAGGTGCCGGGGCACGCCGCGGCGGATGGCGTAGCGGCCCGCGGTATGCAGGCCGGCGGGAAACTGCTTGCGGCCCACTTCGACGGCGGGGCCGTCCACGTGCACCGTCACGCAGACCACGGCGCGCACGGGCGGCGCGTGGGGCGCGCGCAGGCCCTGGTCGCGCAGTTCGCGGTCCAGCGTCAGCCAGGGATTGGCGGCGGCGTCCAGCGGGACGCCATAGGCAATGGCTTGCATCAGGTGGCCTTGATGTTGGCGTTCTTGATCAGGGTGCGCCACTTCTCGCTTTCGGTCGTGATGAAGCGGCGCAGTTCCTCGGGGGTACCGCCATGCAGTTCCAGCCCGTTCTGGGTCAGTTGCGCCAGGGCGGGCTGCCTGAGCGCGCTTTGCACGGCGGCATTGAGCGTCTGGATGATGGGCGGCGGGGTGCCGGCCGGCACGAACACGCCGTTCCAGCCGATCGCCTGGTAGCCCGGATAGCCGGATTCGGCCACGGTGGGTACCGCCGGCAGGGCCGGCGCACGCGTGGCGGACGTGACGGCCAGCGGGCGGGACTTGCCGCCCTGGATGAACTGCTGCTGGTTGATCACCACGTCCATCAGCACCGGGAACTGGCCGCCCAGGAAGTCGTTGACGGCGGCAGCCGCGCCTTTGTAGGGCACGCCGGGCAGGTCCAGGCCGGCGGTGGCCTTCAGCAATTCCATGGCCAGATGGGCGGAACTGCCGTTCTGGGTGATGCCATAGAAGTACTTGCCGGGGTTGGCCTTGATCAAGGCCACGAATTCCTGCAGGGTCCTGGCAGGAAACGACGGATGCACCACCAGCACGTTGTTGTAATAGCAGACCATCGATACCGGGTCGAAGTCCTTGATCGGGTCGTACGCGATGTTCTCGTACAGGCTCTGGTTCACCGTGTGGGTGCCGGTCGAGCCGAGCGCAACCGTGTAGCCGTCGGGCGCCGAGCGCGCCGCCTGTTGCGTGCCGATGATGCCGGCCGCGCCGCCCTTGTTGATGACCACCACGCTTTGCTTGAGCGCTTCGCCGATGCCCTGGGCCAATGGCCGCGCCACCAGGTCCGTGCCACCGCCCGCGGGGAACGGCACGATGAACTGGATCGGATGTTCGGCCGGATAGCCGGCCGCGCGGGCCAGGCCGGGGCGGGCCAGCGCGGCGCCCGCCAGTGACGCGGCCGACGCCGCCATGAATTGCCGGCGGCTGATGCCGCCGGTTCCGTTCTCGGACTGCTTCATGCGATTTCCCCTTGGATGTGCATGCCTGAGCGGGTAGGCCGCAAGCTTATGGCTGCGTGCTGGCCTGATTGCTTCAGTATCATTATTCGATAAAAAACAATCTATACCAATTAGTTTTTATCTATAAATGATAAAAAATGGAAAGTTGATAGTTTGAAAGACGAGCGGCGTCGGGATCGATAGCGCCGCGTTATGACCCGCCGGCGCGGCGTTCGCCCTGTGATACGCTGCGCCGATTCCGCGTCGCCTTATCCCACGCCCCTCATGTCCACCCTGAAGCGAGCCCTAGCGATTCTTGACCTCTTCAGCCTGGCCACGCCGGTGCTGACGGCCGAAGAGATCATCTCGAAGCTGTCCTATTCGGCGCCCACGGGGTATCGCTACATCCGCGATCTATCGGACCTGGGATATCTGCTGCGTATGACGGGCGGGGGCTACAAGCTGGGGCCACGCATCATCGAGCTGGACCATCTGATCATCGACGGCGACCCCGTGCTGGGCGCGGCGCGGCCGATCATGCGCGAGGTAGTGGACCAGGTGGGCGGTGACGTGTTGCTCAGCGTGATCCACGGCTTGCGGATCCTGAACATCCATCACGAGCGCGGCCCGGAAGACCTGGGTATCGCGCACGGGCGCGGCCGCGCCCACCCGCTGTTTCGCGGCGCCACGGCCAAGACCATCATTGCGTTTCTGCCGCGCAAGGACCAGCGCAAGCTGTACGAGGCCCATCCCGCCGATGTCGAAGCCGCGGGGCTGGGTTCGACCCAGGCGGAATTCATCCGCCGCCTGGACGAGATCCGGGTACGGGGTGCCTACCTGGGCGTGGGCGAGATATCGCCCGAGCGCGCGGGCATTGCGGTGCCGGTGTTCCAGGAAGACCGCCGCGTCTTCGGCGCGCTGACCGTCACGTTCCTGGCGACGCGGCTCAATACCATCGCGCAGGACAAGACCACCGCGCTGCTGCAGGCAGCGGCGCGGCGGATCGAATCACTCGCGCTGGCCTCGCGCATCAAGGAGCAGTCGCCGGCGCCGTGACCGGCGATCCCATCGCCTGGAACAGCGCCGCCGTTTCCGTCAGCCGTGCGCTGGCATATTCCACTTCGCGCACCCGCGCGGCGACGTAATGCTGCTCGCTGGCGTAGGCCGTGTAGGGCGCCAGCGCGCCCAGGCGCACCTGGTTGGCGGTGTTGCGGTGCGCTTGCTCGGCCGATCGGCGCGAGGCTTCGGCCGAGGCCAACGCCTGGCCGTCGGCCTCCAGCTGCGCCAATGTGTCGGCCACGTCCCGGAACGCCGTCAGCACGGTCTGTTTGTATTGCAGCACCGCCGCATCAAAACGATCCTTGGCCGCGCTGCGTTCGGCCAGCAGGGCGCCGCCGTGGAAGATGGGCTGTGTCAGCGACGCGCCCACGGCCCAGATCGAGCCCGCGCCGGACAGCGCGGTGGGCCAGCTGAAGCCGCCCTTGCCCATGGAGGCCGACAAGGACAGGCTGGGGAACAGCTGCGCCGTGGCCACGCCGACGTCGGCCGCGGCGGCTTGCAGCACGGCTTCGGCAATGTGGATGTCGGGCCGCGCGGCCAGCAGGTCAGACGGCACCAGCACCGGCACTTCCCCGGGTACGTTCAACATGCCGAAGGCCAGATCGGGCGGCGCCTGATCGGGGCTGCGCCCCATCAGCACGGCCAGTGCATGGCGCGTGGTCTGCCATTGCGCCCGCAGGCCCGGTAACGAGGCTTCCAGCGTGGCCGCGTCCTGGTCGGCCTGTAGCGCATCGTTCTGCGAGGCCGATCCCAGTTCGTAGCGCCGCTGCGTGTCGTGCGCGACCCGGCGCGACAGCACCACCTGTTTTTCGGTCAGCGCCACACGTTCGGCCAGCGCGGCCGACGTGATGGCGCCCGTGACGATGTTGCCCGCCAGTGAGCGGCGGGCCGACTCCAGCTGGAAGGCCTGTTGCTCGACCTTGGCCGCGCGCGACGCGTTTTCGAAGCGCGCCGCGCCGAACAGATCCAGGTCGTACTTGGCCTGGATCTGCCCGGTGAAGACGTTGTAGAGCGCGGTGGGCTCGGGCAGGTTGGGCATGGTCAGCGCGCGGTTGCGCTTGACGTCGCCGCCGGCGTCCACCGACGGCAGCAGCGACGAATTGACCTGCCCGCGCAATTGCTCGCGGGCGCTGGCCAGGTTGCGTTCGGCGGCGGCCAGGTCGGGACTGTTGGCCAGGCCTTCTTCCACCATGGCGTTCAGCGCGTCCGAGCCGTAGCGCTTCCACCATTCGGGCACCGGGCGGGCGCCCTGGGCATAGCGCTGCGCCACGCCTTGGGCCGGGGCGCCCGTGGCGGGCAGCGCTTCTACGCCGTATTGCGCGGGCTGGGCCAGCGCCGGCGGCTTGCTGTCCGGCGCGAAGGCGCAGGCGCCCAGCGCCAGCAGCAGCGGCAGCGCGGCCAGGCGCCAGGACGGGGTGGGGTGACGGGATTGCATCGTCAGGCTCCTCGTGTGGCGGTATCGCCGGCATTGGCGCCGGGCGGCACGCCTTCGGGTTCGTCGCGCTCGTCGTGGCGCACGCGGAACCAGGCCGCGTACAGGGCGGGCAGGAAGAACAGCGTCAGCACGGTGGCGCTGGTGATGCCGCCCATCAGGGCGGTGGCCATGGGGCCGAAGAAATTGCTGCGCAACAGCGGGATCAGCGCCAGCACCGCGGCCGCGGCCGTCAGCGTGATGGGGCGGAAGCGCCGCACGGTCGCCCCGACAATGGCATCGACCCGCTTGTGGCCGGCGCGGATGTCCTGTTCGATCTGGTCGACCAGAATGACCGAGTTGCGCATGATGATGCCGAACATCGCGATCACCCCCAGCATCGCCACGAAACCGAATGGCTTGCCGAACAGCAGCAGCGCGGCAACCACGCCGATCAAGCCCAGCGGCGCGGTCAGCACCACCATCAGCACGCGGGCAAAGCTCTGCAGTTGCACCATCAGCAGCGTCAGCACGGCCACGACCATGATCGGCATCTGCGCATTGATCGATGACTGGCCCTTGCCGCTTTCCTCGACCGGGCCGCCGACTTCGATGCGGTAGCCGACGGGCAGCTCGGCCCGCAGCGCATTGAGCTTCTTGTCGATGGCGTGGGTGACGTCGATGCCCTGGGCGCCGCTCTTGACGTCGGCTTGCACCGTGATGGTGGGCTGGCGGTCGCGTTCCCAGATCACGCCGTATTCCAGGCCGTAGCGCACGTGGCCCAGGCTGCCCAGCGGCACGGGACCGTTGGGCGTGGGCATGGCCAGCGTGGCCAGGCGGGCCGGGTCGATGCGCTCGTCGTTGGGGGCGCGCAGACTGACGTTGATCAGCTTGTCGCGTTCACGGTATTGCGTCACCGTGTAGCCCGACAGGGTCATGGCCAGGAAGCTGGAGATGTCGTTGGAACTGACGCCGACTTCGCGCGCCTTCTGCTGGTCGATGTCGAACCGCACCGACCGCTCGGACGGCTCGTCCCAGTCGAATTGCACATTGGTCGAGCGGCTGTCGGCGCGAACCTCGGTGGCGACTTTCTCGGCCACCTGGCGCACGTCGGCAATCTTGTCGCCGCTGACGCGGAACTGCACCTGGAAGCCCACGGGCGGGCCGTTTTCCAGCCGCGACAGGCGGCTGCGGATCGCCGGAAATTGCTCGTGCAGCATCGGTTCCAGCCAGCGCGCCAGCTTTTCGCGGTCCTGCACCGAGTTGGCGGTGATGACGATCTGGGCGAAGTTGGGCGTGGCCAGTTGCTGGTCCAGCGGCAGATAGAAGCGCGGCGCGCCGGTGCCGACGAAACTCACCGAATGGTCGATCTCGGGGCGGCCGTCCAGCGCCTTTTCCAGCCGTTCCACCTGCCGCAGCGTGGCCGCGAACGACGCGCCTTCCTGCAGCCGCACGTCCACCAGCAGTTCGGTGCGGTCCGAACTGGGGAAGAACTGCTGCGGCACCAGACGGAAGCCCGCCATCGACACGACGAAGATCACGATGGTGGCCAGCAGCACGCGCCAGCGGCGGTCCACGCACCATGCCACCCAGCCGCGCAGGCGCTGGTAGAAGCGGGTGTTGTAGATGTCATGCTCGTGATCGTCGGGCAGGTGGGCTTCGCGCTTGCGCTCGGGCAGCATGCGATAGCCCAACAGCGGAATCAGCACCACGGCCGCGAACCACGACGTGATCAGCGCGATCGCCGATACCTGGAAGATGGATCGGGTGTATTCGCCGGTGCTGGACTTGGCCAGCGCGATCGGCAGAAAGCCCGCCACCGTCACCAGCGTGCCGGTCAGCATCGGGAAGGCGGTGCTGGTGTAGGCATAGGCGGCGGCGCGCGCGCGGCTCCAGCCCTGTTCCAGCTTCACCGCCATCATCTCGACGGCAATGATGGCGTCGTCCACCAGCAGGCCCAGCGCCAGCACCAGCGTGCCCAGCGACACCTTGTGCAACCCGATGCCGAACATGTCCATGAACAGCGCCGTGATGGCCAGCACCACGGGGATGGAGATCACCACCACCATGCCGGTGCGCAGGCCCAGCGACACCAGGCTGACGATCAGCACGATGGCCACGGCCTCGGCCACCGAGCGCAGGAACTCATCCACCGAGAACGACACCGCCTTGGGCATGCTCGACACTTCCGTCAGCGTCAGGCCGGCGGGCAGGCGGGCCTTCAACTCGCCGAACTTGGCGTCCAGCGCGCGGCCCAGGTGCACGACATCCTGGCCCGGCTGCATCGTGATGCCGATGCCCAGCACCGGCTGGCCTTTGGTCCGCATCTGCTCGGCCGGCGGGTCGTCGTAGCCGCGATGGATGGTGGCGATGTCGCCCAGCCGGATCGACTTGCCATTCACGCGGATCAGCGTTTCGGCCAGGGCGCGGGTGTCGCTGAACTGGCCGCTGGGCCGCACGAAGATGCGGTCATCGGCGGTCGTGAGCGTGCCGGCGCTCGCCACGGCGTTCTGGTTGTTGATGGCTTCTGCGATCTGCTGTGGCGACACGCCCAGGCGCGTCAGCTGGGTATTGCTGATCTCTATATAGACGTGCTCGGGTTGGTCGCCGAAGTAATCCACCTTGGCCACGCCCGGCACGCGCAGCAGCACCGTGCGCAGGTTGTCGGCGTAGTCGCGCAGCTGGGCCGGCGAAAAGCCGTCGCCCGCCAGGGTGTAGATGTTGGTGTAGACGTCGCCGAATTCGTCATTGAAGAACGGCCCTTGCACCCCTTGCGGCAGCGTGGCGCTGATGTCGCCGACCTTCTTGCGCACCTGGTACCACTCGTTGGCCACCTCGCTGGCGGGCGCCGAGTCTTTCATGGTGAAGAAGATCAGCGATTCGCCCGGGCGCGAGTAGCTGCGCATGAAGTCCGTGGACGGCGTTTCCTGCAATTTCTTGGCGATGCGGTCGGTGACCTGCTCCTGGACCTGCTGCGCGGTGGCGCCGGGCCACAGGGTCTTGATGACCATCACGCGGAACGTGAAGGGCGGGTCTTCGGACTGCGCCAGGCGGGAATACGACAGCACGCCGAACAGCGTCACCAGCGTGATGATGAAGATCACCAGCGGCTGGTGCCGCAGGGCCCAGGCCGACAGGTTGAACTTGCCTTCTTCGTGGCGATGCGCGTCGGGATGCTCGGGAACCGGCGCGCTCATGATGCGAAGTCCTCGGGGTGCAGCGGCGGCACCGCTTGGACCTTCTGGCCGGCCGACACGGCGTGCACGCCTTGCCAGACCACCCGTTCACCGGCCTGCACGCCTTGCGACAGCGTGACGGTGCGGGCGTCGTAGCGCAGCACCTGCACGCGGCGCAGTTCCAGCGTGTCTTCCTGCGGCTTGACCACCCAGACGGCGGGTTCGGTGCCGTCATGGAACAGCGCGGTGGCCGGTACGGTGTAAGTGACGGCGCCGTTGGCCTGGCGATTGTCGAAACTGATGTTCGCCGTCATGCCCAGCCGCACCTCGGGCGGGGGCGATTCCAGGGTCAGCTTGGCGCGGTAGGTGCGGCTTTGCGGGTCGGCTGCCGGGGCGATCTCGCGCAGCACGGCGTTGAAGGTCTTGCCCGGCAGCGGCGCCAGCGTGACGGTGGCGCGCTGGCCGATGGTCAGCCCGGCCAGCACGCTTTCGGGTACGTCGCACAGCGCGTCGACGTCGCCGGACCAGGCCAGGTTGTAGACCGCCTGGCCGGCCGTCACGTTCTGGCCGGTATCGGCCTGCTCGGCCGTGATCACGCCGGCGTGGTCGGCGGCCAACGTGGTGTATTTGAGTTGATCGGCCGACAGCGCGGCCTGCTGCGCTGCCTGGTCGCGCTGCGCCAGGGCCGACGCGTAGGCGTTGCGGGTCTGTTCGAGCTGGTTGGCGGCGATCAGGTTTTCCTTGGCCTGGGCGCGATCGCGGTCCAGTTGCTGCTTGGCGTAGTCCAGCTGATGCTGGGCCGCCGAGAGCTGGGCGCGGCCGCTGGCGGCGTTCTTGGCGGCATCGGCCGGATCGAGCTTGGCCACGATCTGGCCCGGCTTGACCGTGTCGCCCAGCCGGACCAGGCGTTCGACGATCTTGCCGCCCACGCGGAACGACAGCGGCGTGCTGTAGCGCGCCTGCACTTCACCCGGCAGGGTCCAGGCCGGCAGGCTGGCGTCGGCCTTGGCGGGCATGGCCACCACCGGCCGCGGGGCGGGCGCCTCAGGTTCTTTGCTGCCGCAGCCCGCCAGGGTCAACGCCAAAGTCAGCGCGGCAATCGCGCCAGGAACAGGAAAATTCACGAAACACCTCGCGACGCGGGCAGGGAATGGATGAGTGCGAGGCCGCGCCGGCGGGCCGTTTCCGGCGGGCGCCGCGTCCTGGCAATCCGATACGGCATGGATTCTAATCCAGTGTTGTATTCAAATACGATAGTGAATCTGAAATCCGTGGCGATGCTAGAATCGCCCCATGTCAAAAGTCCGTCTTACCCGAGAGCAAAGCCGCGACCAGACGCGTCAGCGTCTGTTCGATGCCGCGCAATCGATCTTCCTGACCAAGGGTTTCGTCGCCGCCAGCGTCGAAGACATCGCCGAGCTCGCCGGCTATACCCGCGGCGCGTTCTATTCCAATTTCGCCAGCAAATCCGACCTGTTCCTGCAGTTACTCAAGCGCGACCATGAAAACGTCATGGCCGACATGCGCGCCATCTTCGACGCCGGCGAAACCCGCCAGCAGATGGAAGCCAGCGTGCTGCACTACTACAGCACCCATTTCCGCGACAACGAGTGCTTTCTGCTCTGGATGGAAGGCAAGCTGCAGGCCGCCCGCGACCCGGAATTCCGGGTCGGCTTCACGGCCTGTCTGCGCGAGCTGCGCGAAGCCACCACTGAATACGTCAGCCAGTTTTCCGAACGCGTCGGCACGCCGTTGCCGATGCCGGCCCGCGAACTGGCCATAGGCCTGCTGGCGCTGTCCGACGGCATGCAGTTCAGCTTCGCCTTCGACCCGCAGGGCGTCACGGCCGAGACCACCGAATCGGTGCTGGCCGGGTTTTTCCGCCGGGTCGTGTTCGGCGAGCCCGATAGAGGCTAGGGCCTGTGCGCCGGTTTGTCAGGCGGGCCGGCGGCATGATAGTAATAACGGCGGCGCGCCGGCTGGACTGAGGGGGCCAGCGCCGCAGCCCAGTATCCCTCGGGCGAAAGGAGCGGCAGCATGTCTTCAGAAACCCGACCATCCACGATCAACCGTCCTGTCTTTTACACGGCGGCCTTATTCACGTTGCTGCTGGTGGGCTTTGCGATTGCCGCGCCCAAGGCGGCGCAGCACCTGTTCGAAACGGTTCAGGCCTGGATTCTTGGCAACGCCAGCTGGTTCTACATTCTGGTCGTGGCAATCATCCTGCTATCGGTCGCGTTCCTGGCCGTCAGCCGCTATGGCGACATCAAGCTGGGCCCCGATCACAGCGAGCCGGACTATCGCAATTTCACCTGGTTCGCCATGCTGTTTTCGGCGGGCATGGGCATTGGCCTGATGTTCTTCGGCGTGGCCGAACCGGTCATGCACTTCATGGCGCCGCCTGTCGGCGAAGGGGGCACCGCCGCTGCCGCCCGGGAAGCCATGAAGATCACGTTCTTCCATTGGGGCCTGCATGCCTGGGCGGTCTACGCCATCGTGGCCCTGATCCTGGCGTTCTTCAGCTACCGGCATGGTTTGCCGTTGACCTTGCGCTCGGCCCTGTATCCGCTGATCGGCAATCGCATTCACGGGCCGATCGGCCATGCGGTCGATATCTTCGCGATCATCGGCACCGTGCTCGGGGTGGCCACGTCGCTGGGGCTGGGGGTGGCGCAGATCAATAGCGGCTTGAATCACCTGTTCGGCGTGCCGGTGGGGGTGAACACGCAGATCATCCTGATTGTCATCACTTGCGGACTGGCCACCGTATCGGTCGCCAGCGGGCTGGACAAGGGCATTCGCATCCTGTCCGAAACCAATCTGGTGCTCGCCGCGGTGCTGCTGCTGTTCGTGCTCGTGGTCGGCCCGACCGTGTTCCTGCTGCAGACCTTCGTGCAGAACACGGGGGCGTATCTGTCCGACCTGGTCAACAAGACATTCAATCTCTACGCCTATGAGCCGACGGACTGGATCGGCGGCTGGACGCTGTTCTATTGGGGCTGGTGGATCGCATGGTCGCCGTTCGTCGGCCTGTTCATCGCACGCATCTCCCGTGGCCGCACGATTCGCGAGTTCATTGGCGGGGTGCTGCTGGTGCCCGCCGGCTTCACGCTTTTCTGGATGACCGTCTTCGGCGACACCGCCATCCATTTCATCCTGGTCGATGGCGTCAAGGGCTTCGCCGAAACGGTGCAGGCGGACAGTTCGCTGGCCCTGTTCGCGTTCCTTGAGCAATTGCCCTGGAGCAGCGTGATTTCTCTGGTGGCCATTGCCATGGTGGCGGTGTTCTTCGTGACTTCGGCGGACTCGGGCGCGCTGGTGGTGGACCTGCTGGCCTCGGGCGGCGCGGATCGCACCCCCGTGTGGCAGCGCATCTTCTGGTCGTTGCTGATGGGGGCGGTCGCCATTGCCTTGTTGCTTGCCGACGGCCTGACCGCACTGCAGACAGCCACCATCGCCAGTGCCTTGCCGTTCTCGATCATTCTGCTGCTGTCGCTGTGGGGCTTGTTCAAGGCGCTGAAGCTGGATGCCACCAAACGCGGCATCCGCTACCAGTCGCTGACCCTGTCGCGACCCGCGCGGGGCGGCCAGTCCTGGGAGCGCCGGCTGCGCAACATGGTCATGATGCCGCGGCGGGCGCATGTCGTGCGCTTCATCGCGGACGTGGTCACCCCGGCCCTGGAAGACGTGGCCGATGAATTGCGCAAGCAGGGCTACGACGTCAAGGTCAAGGAAGACGCGGACCAGGGCAGCGCCGTGCTCGAAGTGAACCACGGCGAGCATCTGGACTTCTTCTATTCCGTGCAGCCGTTGGCCTTCGTGCGGCCCAGCCTCACGCCCGAAGAGGCGGCCGACGAAGAAGAACGCAAGTATTTCCGCGCCGAGGTCCATCTGCGCGAAGGCGGGCAGGACTACGACATCATGGGCTGGAGTCGCGACGCCGTCATCGGCGACATCCTGGACCAATACGAACGCCATCGCCATTACCTGCACATGGTGCGCACCTAGGCGTCTGCCCGCGACGGCTATCGTCGCCCCACCGCCCTTCGGGGATCTGCGCCGCCGGCCTTTGCCGGCGGCTTTATTTTGCCGATAGGATTCATTAATCCTCAACATTACTTTAGGTTTTTTGACTTCCGGATCGTTTTCGCAGATTATCCAAGAAATTCCTTTGATAAATAGCGAGCGAATCATGCAGGCAAAATCTGGCGCGTGGGCAGCAGGGGTGCTGGCCCTGGCGGTGGTTGTGGGTGGGGGGCTGTACTGGAAATTCGGCGGCGCGTCGCACAAGGGCGGATGGTCGATGGCACCGGCCAAGGTGGCCGTGGCGCCCGCGGTCCAGGCGGATTTCCCCGTGGCGCTGTCGGGCATCGCGTCGCTGGAGGCGACCCGCCAGGTGCTGGTGCCGGCCGAAGTGGACGGCCGCGTGGCGCAGATTCTGTTCACGGCGGGCGAACGGGTCCGTGCCGGCCAGTTGCTGGTGCAATTGAACGATGCGCCCGAGCAGGGCGAACTGGCGCGGCTACAGGCGCAGGCCAAGAACGCGCGGGCGTTGCTGGACCGCACCCGCCGCCTGGTGCCGCTGCAAGCGGCCACGCGGGAGCAGCTGGACCAGGCCCAGGCCGACTACGACCAGGCCGCGGGCGAGATCAGGCGCATCCAGGCGCTGATCGAGCAAAAGCGCATCAAGGCGCCGTTCGATGGCGTGCTGGGCGTGCGCCGCGTGAACCTGGGGCAGTTTGCCCGCGCCGGCGATCCGCTGGTGTCGCTGACCGACGCGGCCAGCGTCTACGCCAACATCACCTTGCCCGAACAGGCGCTGGGCGCGCTGCGCGCCGGCCAGCCGGTGGCGGTGACGGTCGACGCCCATGCCGGGCGTGTTTTCGAAGGCACCGTCACCGCCATCGAGCCGCAGGTCGATCCCGGCTCGCGCACCGTGCGGGTGCAGGCCACGCTGGCCAACCCCGACGGCGCGCTGGCCGCCGGCATGTTCGCCCACGGCCAGGTGGTGCTGCCACCGCGTCAGGGCGTGATCACGGTGCCCGAGACTGCCGTCAGCTACAGCGCCTACGGCGATTCGGTCTATGTCGTGGTGCCGCCCAGGGCGGGTGACGCCTCGTCTGCGCCGACCGTGACCCAGGCCTATGTGCAGACCGCCGAACGCACTCGCGGACGGGTGGTGGTGACCAAGGGCCTGAAGCCGGGCGACCGGGTCGTGACCTCGGGTCAACTGCGCCTGCACAACGGCGCGGCCGTCGAAATCAGCGCCCAGGACACCGTGGCGCTGGATGCCGGCGCCGCGTCCCGATCCGTGGCGCAAGCCGAGTGAGCGCACGGAGCCCGATATGACATTCACCGATCTGTTCGTACGCCGGCCCGTGCTGGCGCTGGTGGTCAGCACCCTGTTGCTGCTGATGGGGCTGCGCGCGCTGAGCGGCCTGCCGATACGCCAGTACCCGTTGACCGAGAGCACCACCATCACCATTACGACCCAGTATCCGGGCGCGTCGCCCGATCTGATGCAGGGTTTTGTCACACAGCCCATCGCGCAGTCCGTCGCGACCGTGGAAGGCATCGACTACCTGTCGTCGTCCTCGACCCAGGGGCGTAGCGTGATCACGGTGCGCATGAAGCTCAACGCCGATTCCAACAAGGCCATGACCGAGGTCATGGCCAAGGTCAACGAAGTCAAATACCGTTTGCCGCAAGATGCCTACGACCCCGTGCTGGTGAAGTCGGCCGGCGAGGCGACGGCAGTGGCCTATGTCGGTTTTTCCAGCACCACCATGGCGCTGCCCGCGCTGACCGACTATCTGTCGCGCGTGGTGCAGCCTCAGCTCTCGTCCATTGAGGGAGTGGCCAGCGTGGAACTCTACGGTGGCCAGAAACTGGCGATGCGGCTGTGGCTGGATCCCAGCCGCATGGCGGCGCGCGGCATCTCGGCCAGCGACCTGGACGATGCCCTGCGCCAGAACAACGTGCAGGCCGCGCCCGGCCAGGTCAAGGGCCTGTATGTGGCGTCCAACATCAAGGTCAACACCGATCTGGTCAACGTGGCCGAATTCCGCGACATGGTCATCAAGCGCGACGGCGACGCGATCGTGCGGCTGGGCGACGTGGCGACCGTGGAACTGGGCGCGGCCTCGACCGATTCCAGCGGCCTGATGGATGGTGAACCCGCGGTGTACTTCGGCCTGAACGCCACGCCGGTGGGCAACCCGCTGGTGATCGTCAAGCGGCTCAATGCGCTGCTGCCCAACATCAAGCAGAACCTGCCGCCGGGCACCAGCGTGCAGGTGCCGTTCGAACTGGCGCGCTTCATCAGCGCCTCCATCGACGGCGTGGTGCACACGCTGATGGAAGCCATCATCATCGTGGTGGCGGTGATCTTCCTGTGCCTGGGATCGTTGCGCGCCGTGCTGATCCCGGTGGTGACGATTCCGCTGTCGATGCTGGGCGGCGCCGCCATCATGGCGCTGTTCGGCTTCAGCGTGAACCTGTTGACGCTGCTTGCCATGGTGCTGGCCATCGGCCTGGTGGTGGATGACGCCATCGTGGTGGTCGAGAACGTGCACCGCCACATCGAGGAAGGCAAGTCGCCCGTGCGCGCCGCCCTGATCGGGGCGCGCGAAGTGGCCGGGCCGGTCATCGCCATGACCATCACGTTGGCGGCGGTGTACGCGCCGATCGGCCTGATGGGCGGGCTGACGGGGTCGCTGTTCAAGGAGTTCGCCTTTACCTTGGCCGGGGCGGTGGTGGTGTCGGGCGTCATTGCACTGACGTTGTCGCCCGTGATGAGCTCGTTCATGCTCAACAGCCAGGTGTCCGAGGGTTGGATGGCGCGCCGCGCCGAGCGCTTTTTCAACCGGCTGGGCGACGCCTATGGCCGCCTGCTGGACGTGTCGCTGCACCATCGCTGGGCCACCGGCCTGGTGGCGGCGGTGGTGCTGGCCAGCCTGCCGTTCCTGTACAACGCCGCGCAGCGCGAACTGGCGCCGGTCGAGGACCAGTCCACCGTGCTCACGGCCATCAAGTCGCCGCAGCAGGCCAACATCGACTACGTCGAAAAGTTCGGCAAGAAGTGGGACGACGTCATGGCAACGCTGCCCGAGCAGAAGGGCCGTTGGCTGATCAACGGCTCGGACGGCGTGTCCAACAGCATCGGCGGCGTCAACTTTGTGGATTGGCAGGACCGCAAGCGCTCGGCCGACCAGATCCAGGCCGACATGCAGTCGATGGTGAACCAGATCGAAGGCAGCAATATCTTCGCCTTCCAGCTGCCGCCGTTGCCGGGCTCCACGGGCGGGCTGCCGGTGCAGATGGTGATCATGAGCGCGGCCGACTACCCCGTCGTGTATGAAGCCATGGAAACGCTGAAGCAGGCGGCGCGCGCAAGCGGCCTGTTCATGGTGGTCGACAGCGACCTGGACTACAACAATCCGGTGGTGCAGCTGAAGGTGGACCGCGCCAAGGCCAACAGCCTGGGCGTCACCATGAAGGCCGTGGGCGACACGCTGGCCGTGCTGGTGGGCGAAAACTACGTCAACCGCTTCGGCATGGACGGCCGCTCATACGACGTGATTCCGCAAAGCCTGCGGCAGCAGCGCATTTCGCCCGAATCTCTGGCGCAGTACTACGTCAAGAGCGCCAGCGGCGCGCAGGTGCCGCTGTCCAACATCGTGTCGGTGTCGATGGGCGTCGAACCCAACAAGCTGACCCAGTTCAACCAGCTCAACGCCGCCACCTTCCAGGCCATCCCGATGCCCGGCGTGACCATGGGCGACGCGGTGCAGTTCCTGACCCGCCAGGCCCAGGCGCTGCCGGCCGGTTTCAGCTACGACTGGCAGTCCGATGCGCGTCAATTCAGCCAGGAAGGCTCGGCGTTGATGATTACCTTCGGCTTCGCCATCATCGTCATCTACCTGGTACTGGCCGCGCAGTACGAAAGCCTGCGCGACCCGTTCATCATCCTGGTGAGCGTGCCGCTGTCGATCTGCGGGGCGCTGATTCCGCTGGCACTGGGCATGGCCACCATCAACATCTACACGCAGATCGGACTGGTGACGCTGATCGGGCTGATCAGCAAGCACGGCATCCTGATGGTGGAGTTCGCCAACGAGATGCAGGTCAGCCACGGCCTGGACCGCCGCAGCGCCATGGAGCAGGCCGCCCGCATCCGTCTGCGCCCCATCCTGATGACCACCGCCGCGATGGTGGTGGGCCTGATTCCGCTGCTGTTCGCCAGCGGGGCCGGCGCGCACAGCCGCTACAGCCTGGGCCTGGTGATCGTGGTGGGCATGCTGGTGGGCACGCTGTTCACCCTGTTCATCCTGCCCACTGTCTACACCGTGCTGGCGCGCGACCACCGCGCCGCCAACGAGACGCCGCGCGCCCGCGAACTGGCGCGGGCCCAGGCCGAAGACGCGTCCTTGCCGCGTCCGGCCGAGTCGATTTGAGGAACCGATGATGAAACATCCCTGCCTGTTCATGCGCCTGCGCCGCGGCGCGGTGATATTGCTGGCCACGCTGGCCGCGGCCGGTTGCGCCGTGGGTCCGGACTATCGCCAGCCGCGAGAGGCGCCGGTGACGCTGGCCAGTCCCGAGCAAGCGCTGTTCTCCACCGACCGGGTGCAAGCCGACTGGTGGAAGCAATTGCAGGATCCGCAGCTGGACCGCCTGATCGCCCTGGCGCTGCAACGCAATGACGACATCCGCATCGCCCAGGCCCGGCTGGCCGAGTCGCGTGCGGTGCTGGATGAAAAAGAGCTGGACCAACTGCCCACGGTGACGCTGGGCGGGCGTTTCGAGCGCAGCCTGTCGCAAGTCAACTCGGGCGTGCCGGGCCAGCGCACCCTGGCCGAGAGTTACCGCGCCGGCTTCGATGCCACCTGGGAAATCGATCTGTTCGGCCGTCTGCGGCGCGCGGCCGAAGGCGCCGCGGCGCGCAGCCAGGCCCAAGAGGCGGACCTGGCCCAGGCACGCATCGTGGTGGCGGCCGAGGTGGCGCGCAACTATTTCGAGCTGCGCGGCGCCGAGCAGCGCCTGGCGGTGGCGCGCGCCAATCTGGACAGCCAGCGCGACAGCCTGCGGGTGATCCAGGCGATGGTGTCGGCCGGCCGCGGCGACGAAGGTGATCTGGTCAGCGCCCGCGCCGAACTGGAGACGGTCCAGGCCAGCCTGCCGGTGCAGGAAACCGCGCGGCGCCTGGCGCGTTACCGCCTGGCCGTGCTGGCGGGCCTGCGGCCGGTGGAACTGGGCGAGCTGGACGCGGCCGCGCCGCAAGCGCCGCTGGCGGCGCGTCTGCCCATCGGCGACGTGACGGCCTTGCTGTCGCGCCGGCCGGACGTGCGGGCGGCCGAGCGTAACCGCGCCGCGGCCAACGCCGACGTGGGCGTGGCGACTGCCGAACTGTATCCACGCATCGACCTGGGCGGTTTCCTGGGTTTCGTGGCGCTGCGCGGCGGGGACTTCGGGTCCGCAGCCAGCCGCGCGTTCAGCGTGACGCCGGGCGTGAATTGGCCCGCCTTCAACCTGCCTACCGCGCTGGCCCGCAAGCGGGCGGCGCAGGCCCGCGCGCAGGGCGAGGCGGCGCGCTACGAGCAGACCGTGCTGCAGGCCGTCGAGGAATTGGAGGCGGCGCTGACGCAATATGGCCAGACCCAGCAGCGCCTGGGCAACCTGGCGCAGGCCGCCGCGCACAGCCGCCGCGCGGCGGACCTGGCGCAGCTGCGCTATCGCGCGGGCAGCGTTGCCTACCTGACCGTGCTGGACGCGCAGCGCACCTTGCTGCGGGCCCAGGACGCCGTGGCCGTGGCCGAAACCGAGTCCTATACCAGCCTGATTGCGTTGTACAAGGCGTTGGGCGGAGGCTGGGAAGCGCCTGCAGCAGACGCCGCCACGGCACGGGGCGGGGCCGGCGCCGCGCCTGCCGGCTGACCCGGCGGCGCGGTTCGTGGCACCATAGGGGCTTGTCGCCAATCCTGCATGCCATGTCCGATAGCCCGTCCAAACCCGTCACCTGGCAGCCGCATCAGCCTGCGGACCGCGTACTCATGACCCTGAAGACGCGCGGCCCGCAGTCCGTTGCGGCCATCGCCAGCCTGATGGAAGTCACGGCGGAAGCCGTGCGCCAGCAGATGACGCGCCTGCACGCCGACGGCCTGGTGGACGCTGAAAGCCGCAGTGCCGGCCGGGGGCGGCCGACCCAGATCTGGTTCCTGACCGACGCCGGCCATCGCCGCTTTCCCGACACCCACGCCGACATGACGGTGCAGATGATCAATGCCGTGCGCCAGGTGTTTGGCGAAGACGGGGTCGACAAGCTGATTTCCGTGCGCGAAGCCGCCATGCTGGGCAGCTACCGCCAGGCCCTGGCAGGCGCCGCCACGCTCGAAGAACAGTTGCAGCGGTTGGTGCAGCAGCGTTCTGCCGAAGGCTACATGGCCGAAATGCGCCGCGACGGCGCGGATTTTCTGTTCATCGAAAACCACTGCCCCATCTGTGCGGCGGCCCAGGCCTGTATGGGCTTTTGCCGCAGCGAACTGGAACTGTTCCGCCAGGCGCTGGGCGAGGGCGTGCGCATCGAGCGTGAAGAACACATCCTGCTCGGGGCACGCCGCTGCGCCTATCGGGTCAGCGCACGCGCCTGATGGCCCTAGGACGCCGGATCGCGGCCGTCGTCCCAGCCGCCCAGCGCCTTGTACAGATCCACCGCATTGACCAGCCGGCGCTGTTGCAGCCGGATGTATTCCTGTTCCGATTCGAACAGGCTGCGCTGGGCCTCCAGCATTTCCAGGTAGTCGGCCACGCCGCGGGCATAGCGGCGCTCGGCCAGCCGCTGGCGTTCGCGGTCGGCGTCGCGCACCTTGCGCTGGGCCGCGATCTGGTCGCGCAGTGCGTCGCGTGCCGACAGGGCGTCGGCGACGTCGCGAAACGCGGCCTGGATGCTGCCCTCGTACTGCGCCACCGCGATGTGCTTGCGGGTCTCGGCCAGCGACAGATTGGCGCGGTTGCGGCCGGCGTTGAAGATCGGCAGCGTCAGGCGCGGTGCGAAGGTCCAGTTGCCCGTGCCCCCGCTGAACAGATCCGAGAAGCTGCCGGCGGTGGTGCCGATGTCGGTCGTCAGTTGCACCGACGGGAAAAAGGCCGCACGCGCCGCGCCGATGTCGGCGTTGGCGGCCCGCAGGGCGTTCTCGGCCTGGCGCAGGTCGGGGCGACGGGCCAGCAGGTCGGACGGCAGGCCCGCCGCCAGGGGCGTCAGGGTCTGGCTTTCCAGCGGGGCGGGATCGATGCCGGCCGCCATCGAGAAATCCCCCGCCAGCAAACCCAGCGCATGCCGCGCCAGGCTGGCCTCGCGGGTCAGTTCGGCGCGCGTGGCCCTTGACGTTTCCACCAGCATCTGTGCGGTGCGCAGGCCAATGGCGGTTTCCAGGCCCGCGTCAAAGCGGCGCTGGGTCAGCTTCAGGGTCGTCTCGCGCAGCGCCAGCGTGCTGTCGGTCAGGCGCAACTGCTCGGCCAGCGAGCGCTGGTTGAAGTAGGCCGTGGCGGTCTCGGCCACCAGCGCCAGTGTCGCGGCGCGATGCGCCTCTGCGCTGGCCAGGTAGCGCGACAGCGCCGCGTCGGACAGGCTTTTCACGCGGCCAAAGAAATCCAGCTCGAACGCGGTGATGCCCACCGCCGCGCGGTAGCGGTTGACCACCGGCATGCGCGGCTGGCCGGGTTCGACGGCGCGGCCGCGGCTGAACTCGCCGCTGGCGTCAATGGAAGGCAGGCGCTCGGACTGCTGCACGCCGTACAGCGCGCGGGCTTCCTCGATGCGCAGCGCCGCCACGCGCAGGTCGCGGTTGTTGGCCAGGGCGGCCTCGATCCAGGCTTGCAGCGCGGGGTCGTTGAAATAGTCGCGCCAATCCTGAGGCGCGGCCTGGCCGGCCTGTACCGGCGTGTCGTACTGCGCCGGCACAGGCGCCGCAGGGCGCTCGTAGGTCGGCGCCAGCGAGCAGCCGGACAAGGCCAGCGCCAGCAGGGTCATTGCCATCGGCTTCATGGCGTTGTCTCCAGCGATTCGCGGGCCGGGGGCCGCGCGGGGCGGGCGCGCATGCCAACCATGCGCCCCACGATAAGAAAGAACAGCGGCACCAGGAACACCGCCAGCACGGTGGCCGTGATGATCCCGCCCAGCACGCCGGTGCCGATGGCCGCCTGCGCGCCCGACGCGGCGCCGGTGGCCAGCGCCAGCGGCAGCACGCCCACGCCGAATGCCAGCGAGGTCATCACGATCGGGCGCAGCCGCAGGCGGGCCGCTTCCAGCGTTGCCGACAGGATGCCCTGGCCGTCGCGCACCAGGTCCTTGGCGACTTCCACGATCAGGATCGCGTTCTTGGCCGACAGGCCGATGGTGGCGATCAGGCCGACCTTGAAGTAGATGT
>NZ_JAELTJ010000458.1 GCF_016428805.1 Achromobacter sp. ASV32 | reverse complement strand
CGTCGTCGGCAGCGTCAGATGTGTATAAGAGACAGGGATAACTTTATCCTAATTAGAATAAATAGGTTCAGGCAATTTATAAACCTTTTGAACAAGCTATACCAAACCAGTAATCATATATTCAAGCATACAAGGGGCTGTATGCAGGGTTGATTCCTACAAGCGACTCCACCTGTCAGGCTGGTGCCGAGGTTCTGCGGCTTCTCTGCTCACTCGATTCTAACATCCCTTTGATCCGCCATTCTGACATGAACCTCATTCTTTAATCGTCTCTGTCATTATTCTGCGCTAACTGCGTCTCATTATTACTATATATTGCAGTGTGTCTTACTACTTTATATACGGAATCTACACACTGCAAATCTAACAACACCGCATCTCCTCTTCATTCCGATTCCGGGCATCATCTTCGGCTCCAACAACTGGCAACCTCTTCAACTCACAATGTCGTCCGTAT
>NZ_JAELTJ010000457.1 GCF_016428805.1 Achromobacter sp. ASV32 | reverse complement strand
GCCAATGTTGACCATTGCGGGGCGTCGCAGGTACTTCTTTGCAATGCGCTCGACCAGCGGCGGCATGGTGGCTGTAAACATCATGGTTTGACGGTAGCGGTCCTTTTCGCTGACGTAGCGCTGCATCATCTGTGCGTCTTCGGCCTCTTCGGTGTCGGGCTTCTCGTTTGACACTGGCAGGGCGTCGAGGATTTTATTGACGGAATCTTCGAAACCGAGATCAATCATGCGGTCGGCTTCGTCCATGATGATATAGCAGCATTGCTGGAGGACGAGCAACCGGCGCTCGATACAGTCGACGAGACGCCCAGGAGTAGCGACGACAATTTCAGCGCCGTTGCGGAGGGCAAACGCTTGTTCTTCTAGCGAGTGACCACCGACAATGCTTACAGAGCGGAAGCCAAGAGGGTCGGCAAACTTGCGCGCTTCCTTTTCAATCTGCTGCACCAGTTCACGGG
>NZ_JAELTJ010000456.1 GCF_016428805.1 Achromobacter sp. ASV32 | reverse complement strand
GCTCGGAGATGTGTATAAGAGACAGGGATGGATCGGCGCTACTCAAGAATTGCCATATTGGGGCATATGATTCTCTTGGTATCCGCACCGCCAATTGTAAAGTTTACAAGGCGATAAAGCGGATTGGAAAAGCCATCCTGGTATTACGCTTACTCACCACACCAACTTTGTTTACTCGTCAACATTAAACAACTCCTTTCGACCACATTATTCTCAGTCTTTTCTAATATGTGTCTTTAAGAAGTTTCCCCATAAACTAAAAATGACAGAAACTTTCACATTTTGCTAGCCTGATAAGAGGGGGGTTTGCTGGACAGGCGGTCGAACCAGGCTGCATACATGGGGATAAACCTTACGAGTAGGTTAGAGATCAGCAAATGTTGCTTACAGTACATTGTCACACAGCCTTACTCAGCCTCATCGGTACGACGTGTAATCCAGTCCCACAGGCTCAAAGG
>NZ_JAELTJ010000455.1 GCF_016428805.1 Achromobacter sp. ASV32 | reverse complement strand
CACGCAGCCTGAGGTGAGCAGCTGTCAGAGGGGTATACCAAAGTCACTGTGAAGTACCCTGGGAGTGTGCACCAACTGACCCGCTACAAGCAAAATACAGCCCTTTCGGCCCCGTCCCGCCCACCACTGATCACGACTGGCTTTGCCTGAGCTAACTGCCAAAAAAAAAAATCCAATACAGTCACATCTTCGACAACCCGTTTCAATTTAGCGTCCTGCAAATTTTGGGTATTACTGGCACTGTCAATTCATTTTTGATATAGAATCCAGTACCAATATTCCAGCAAAGCATTCAATGACTTCGCGGTAGTCATCGTGTGAGCTCTAGAGATAGTGAGAGGATCTCTAGAAGCAATTTGCAATGCTTGTTGTTAGTTGGTTCGCGAAACCATTGACAGCGGCAACAGAGGCGGCTAACAGAACCCCAGACAAAACATGCAGCTGAGCTCTGTGCTCTTC
>NZ_JAELTJ010000454.1 GCF_016428805.1 Achromobacter sp. ASV32 | reverse complement strand
AGCTTCTTCTTCATGCTGTCGCCGTGAATGTCGGCAGCAGACTGAAAGTGAAACTTGCTGTGCTGCAGGCCGACGAAATCGGTGGGCTGAGAGTCGCGAGAGCTGTAGTAGGGGAGGGAAATGCTAGTCAGTCGAATTGCCCATTGAGGAAGAAAATGTAGGGAGACTTCGGGTGCGTATATGTTTGAGTGTATTTTTGCAATTCTTACCGGTCGGTCGAGGCATAGCTGGCATAACCTTCATCGCCAGTGCTAGTGCCGCCAGTGTCTCTTCGCTTGAAGCTGGGACGCTCATCGGCGAACGAGGAGCCGGCCATGCTGCTGTAGGTGCTGGCAAAGGATTCGCCGCGAGACAGATCGCGTCGCTCCCTCTTGATATCATCCGGATGGCGAGGAGTGCGGCCAAAGGGCTCGGGCGGAGGCGGCAGAGGCGGAGGCACATGATGATGATGCTCTATCC
>NZ_JAELTJ010000453.1 GCF_016428805.1 Achromobacter sp. ASV32 | reverse complement strand
ATTCACATAGTGGATTTGCAGCATTTTTGGATCCTGACGTGAACAAGGCACTGAAAAAAGTGCTCAATGAATGGGGAAAGTACTTGCAGGTAATTTGAGCCTGGTGTAAGATTTAGCATGACAGCCTGCTAATGACATTTAGACACCAGAGTCTGCATCAGTCCTAGGCAATCACAAGTTAGGCTGGTTCGGGGAGACCGGATTACATGACCTCGTCGAAGTTGCTAATGCGCCGAATGAGACGAGCCTGTCTTTTGAGCAGATATATATATGCGACCCAAAGGAGGAGCATATGGGTTTTAAGTCATGGGATGGTAAGATCTATACGCCATCTTCTTCATGAAGTAACCTCTCATAGAATGCTAACAGAAATTCCAGACTTTTTCACCCGCAAGCTGCGCGACAAGGCTCGACCCGTGGCATTTCCCGACGACGACTACGTTATCGCCAACCCCTGCGA
>NZ_JAELTJ010000452.1 GCF_016428805.1 Achromobacter sp. ASV32 | reverse complement strand
AATTCCTGTCAGCCATTGGGCAAGCAAGGGCGACATTGAGGAGGATGCGAAGCTCTTCATGTCTCTTTCCAATTTTGACGGGTGGGCAAACTACTCGGTGTATTTGGTCAGCCAGGTGCTTGACATGCTGATGCCGCACTCGCCAACCTCTGATCGACAAGTAGCACGCACAGATCAGCAATACCGTGAACGCTGGCTGCAGCTCTGGAAGCATATCTGTGAATGGCACGATAAGCGTCCCTCACCACTGCTCCCGGTCATGACAATTCCGTCGGCAGAAAAGTCGCCTTTTCCAACAATCATATTTTCTAACCCTGCTGCGATATCCGGCAACCAATTATACCACACTGCGTCAATTCTAATGCTCCAAAACCAACCCACCGGCACACGTCTCACACCGAAGCCACGCAGCATCCTCTGGCATGCGCGCCGAGTGTGCGGCATCAGCATATCCAACGAC
>NZ_JAELTJ010000451.1 GCF_016428805.1 Achromobacter sp. ASV32 | reverse complement strand
GGTAGAGACATGAATTATCAGCTGAGTTCGCCTTTTTGTCAAGGACGCAAATATTGGCGCCTTGGTGAATAGGACTCGACATGTAGAGATGCAACAAGTCTCCATCTCTTCATACTGACGTAGATATACATTATCGTCTCGGCCTAGTTATAGGAAAACGATTCCTTTTAAACGACCTTACCGTGTTGGAAGGAAACGTTGCCCTCGTGTCAACGCGCGGAATCAGCCCATTGATCTTGCAAGGCCATGATCAATGTCGACGTTTCCCACTGGAGGGTTCTTGTTGCTTTTTGCAGATATCGGATCGTGTGGTCTTGCGCAAGGGTGCGCGTTATGCAGTAGCCACCTGGTACCGTTTAGCAAAATGACAGCCGACCGGGTCAAAGTACACTACTTACAAAGGGATAGCATGTGACAGGGCAGATAGAATGCGTTGATCGTGCTTTCGTTACTCAAGGCA
>NZ_JAELTJ010000450.1 GCF_016428805.1 Achromobacter sp. ASV32 | reverse complement strand
ATTTCCCTGGTGCACAATTGTCCCAAGACGCTTCGGAGGACACAGAGGAAGCGACAAATGAATTGCATGAAAAATAATTCTAAACAGGTCGTTGCTGGCTTTTTCAAGTAGTAGTAGTAGTGGAGTTAGCTATTCTGGATGTTATTAGTCCAAGCACGTGGTCAAGACCTGACTTGTCGTCAAAATAAGCATTTATGCACGTCATCCCTACAACGTCATTGCGATTTGTGAAACAGAAAATGGCCAACAATTGTCACACATGCATCTATATTTGTTTGCAGTTTTGTCTGACAAATGGCTGTGCTAGCTCTATAGTAAATAGGTACCAAACGAGCGTCGCCCTTCGAACCCAGGACCCAGATAGTGATTTTGTACACGTTGCTCTGCAGTCCGCCACTCCCCCATTTCTAAATAAAAAGGAGAACGTCGGGTCGAGGTACATCGGCTTGCTGGCGTTTGC
>NZ_JAELTJ010000449.1 GCF_016428805.1 Achromobacter sp. ASV32 | reverse complement strand
CTGAAGAACTCGTCCTCGTCAAGCATGCGTTTCAAAATCTTCTCTAGACGATCTTTGCTGACTATAGACAAGAGAATTCTGTTGCCCTTGCCTCGCTTTCGGATGCTGGCCATATTTCTCTCGGCCAAGTCACAGCGGTTGTGGACGAACCACTCGACGCGTTTCCGGAACGAAGGCAACTTGTTCATGAGCTCTGGCTCCAGGGTCGTAGTAGCGTAGAGCGGGATCAAACCGACGAGAGAGCGAATAGGGAGTTGCTGGATCCAAGGACCTCCCCATGAGATGGCGTCGTAGTAAAAGCCATCGTCCTCATTCCACAGCGACTTTTCATCCTTTTGGCCGATTCTAAAAGTCATTGCATCACTGATAAAGATGAAATGCTCGAAGAACTTGGACGCGATATCTTCGTAGATGCGACGGTGCTTTGCCAGCTCGAGTGCAATATTGAGCATAGATAAGC
>NZ_JAELTJ010000045.1 GCF_016428805.1 Achromobacter sp. ASV32 | reverse complement strand
GGTGTTGCTGCGCAGGGTGTGGGTCATGAGCGGCAGGCGGCGCCAGGCCATCCTGGGCCGGGGGCCGCCGGACAGCCAGTCGAACAGAATCCGGCCGGCGTGGTCGCCGGTTTCGTACATGTCGATGTGGGGGTAGGTCTTGAAGCTGATGATGACGTCGGCGTTGTCGACCATTTTTTGGGTGACGTTGCCGTGCAGGTCGAGGGCGACAGCGATGGGTACGTCGGGGGCTTGCTGGCGCAGGCGTTCCAGCAGGTCGCCTTCGCCGTCGTCGGTGGTCTCTACGGCCATGGCGCCATGCAGGTCGAGCAGGATGGCGTCGCAGCCTTGGGCGCCCGCGACGATGCGGTCGCACAGTTGGCGGTAGGCGTCGCCGTCGACGCGGCCGCTGGGGTAGGCGGTGGCGGAGACGGGGGTGACGAGGGTGGCGCCTTGCGCTTCGGCCAGGTCGATGAAGGCGGACATGGCGGTGCGCTTGCCCTTGTTCTCTTCGTAGGCCTGGGCGCCATAGGTGGGGCCGTCGTTGCCAAAGGCCGCCAGCGGCGTGGGCACGGGTGAAAAGGTATTGGTCTCGTGGTTCATGCGGGCGATCAGGACTTTCATGCCTTGCCTCCTCCTGTATTTGTGTCTGTGGGCGGGTGGGAACGCGCGCCGCCCAGGCCCAGTTTTTCCATGGCTTCGCTGGCCTCGATGATCATGGCCGCGACCTCGGCGACGCTGACGCGCAGGCCGGTGGCGCGGGTGCGCATGTGTTCGTAGGCGGCGCGTTCGTCCAGGCGCTGGTGGTCCATCAGGACGCGGATGGCTTTTTCGATGATGCGGCGCGCCTTGATGGTGTTTTCGAGTTTGTCGATCTTGTTCTGCTGGCGGCTCTGGAACTGTTTGGCCGAGCGCGCCAGGACCAGGGTGCTGAGGATGCCGGCCGAGCGGAACGGCCGGGTCAGGACGCCGTGGGCGTTGGTCTTGAGCAGTTGCTTCAGTGTCGTGGGGGTTTCATATTCGGACAGGGCGATGAGGGTGGCCTCGACTTCGCTGGCGGACCAGGCGGAGCTGTTCTGGCCGCATTGCGAGACCTGGAAGAAGACGACGTCGGCGCCGGCGGGCGGTTTGTCGGGGAACGGCCAGCACAGGTGAATGCGGCAACCGATGCGCTTGAGCTGTTCGACCAGCAGGTCGCGGTCTTCGCCGGGCGGATAGGCCACGGCGACGGCGACGCTGCGCAGGTCTTCGTAAAGGCGGCGAAGGCTGTGGTCCATGCTTATTTCAACCAGAACTCGTCCAGGCCGAAGGCCGTCAGGTAGGGGTCCGGCTTTACCGGTACGCCGCTTTCCCAGACGATGTCAAAGCGCCCGTCGGCGCGGCACACGCCGATGCGCGGGGTCAGCACGCAGTGGTTGTTTTCGGCCAGGATGGACAGCCGGCCTTCGGGTGCGTCAAAGCCCACCTGGTGAACGGCCTGGACCAGTTTACGCGTGTCCATGCTGCCGACGCGTTGCAAGGCGCGGGCGAACAGGTGCACCTGGCTGTAGGCGCTTTCGGCGTAGACGTTGGCGGGCCGGTCGCCGAAGCGGGCGTGCCAACGGGCCAGGAAATGGGCGTTGGCGGGAGTGTCGACGGTGTTGAAGTAGGTGGCGGCGGTGATGTGGCCGGCGCACTGTTCGGACCCGATCTCGGCGACCTCGGATTCGGCCATGGTGAGGCTGGCGATGGGGATGTGCGGGGCGGCCGGTTCGGCCTGGCAGGCCTCGTGGTAGCGGCGGTAGAAGCGCTGGGCGTCGTCGCCGATCAGGGTCGAGAAGACGACGTCGGGCTGGATGCGGCGGATGTCGCGGACGACGTCGAAGATGTCGCTGTCGTCGCAGCCCAGCGGCAGGTAGGTTTCGTCGAGGATGTCGCCGCCGTGCTCTTCGACGGTGTCGCGCATGATGCGGTTGGTTTCGCGGGGGTAGATGTAGTCGGCGCCGACCAGGAAGATGCGCGAGCCGCAGTGCTGGATGAGGTAGGCGGCCAGCTGCATGCTGCCCTGGTTGGGCGCGGCGCCGGTGTAGATGACGTTGGGCGAATATTCGAAGCCTTCGTAGACGGACGCGTACCAGAGCAGCGAGTTGGTGCGTTCCACGACGGGCAGCATGGCCTTGCGGCAGTGCGAGGTGCAGCCGCCGAAGATGACGCTGACTTCGTCGTCGAGCAAGAGGCGCGCGGCCAGGCGGCGGTATTCTTCGCTGTCGCTGCGCGGGTCGTAGACAACGGGTTCGAGCGGGCGGCCCAGCACGCCGCCCAGGGCGTTGATTTCTTCGATGGCCAGGACGGTGCCGAAGAAGTGCTGGGATTCGGTGGTGCCGGTGACGCCGCTGCGCGAGTACAGCACGCCGATGCGCCACCCCTGCCCGGCTACGTCACTGTCATGGCTGGGGGGCATAACGGCATCCTTTACTAAGTCGCGGCGCGAGGGCGGCGGAAACGGGGCGGCCTGGGAGCCGCACGTCAAGGTTCATGCTGGCGGGCTTCATACCTTCAAGTGGTCCATGATATGGCCGACCGCCTGTGGCGCGCCAGCCTCGCCTTCGTCGACGAGGGCGCCCTGCTTGATGACCAGGTAGCGGTCGGCAACGTCCAGCGCAAAGGCCACGTTCTGCTCGACGATGAACATGGAGGTGCCGCGCCGCTCGCGTTCCCAGTTCAAGGCCCTGCCCAGCCGTTCGATGACCGACGGTTGCAGGCCCTCGGTGATTTCGTCCAGCAGCAGCAAGGCGGGCCGCTGCATCAGGCCGCGGGCGACCAGCAGCATTTTCTGTTCGCCGCCCGACAGGGTGCCGGCGTGCTGGCGCAACCGGCTGGTGAAAACGGGAAACAGGTCCGCGATCTCGGCGAAGCGCTCGTCGAACAGCTTGTCGTGCGCCAGGCCCAGGCGCAGGTTGTCGCGGATGTTCAGGTCGGGAAACAGGGGTTGTTCCTGCGCCGCGTAGGCGACACCGCAACGGGCGACTTCGTGCGGCCGCAGGCGGGTGGCGTCGATGTCCCCCAGCTGGACGCGGCCGCGCAGCTTGGGCAGGTAGCCCATGACCGTCTTGAGCAGCGTGCTCTTGCCCATGCCGTTCTTGCCCAGCAGCGCCACGCAGGCGCCGCTGGGCACCGACAGCGAGATGTCGTTCAGCACCACGGCGCCTTTGTAGCCGCTGGCGACGCCTTCCAGGCGCAGGGCCGGGGTCGCGTTAGTCATGCTCCTGCTCCTGGGTCGGGTGGCCCGTCGTGGGCGCGTTGCCGGCGTAGATGGTGCGCACCAGTTCCGATTCGACGACGTCGCGGAAGCTGCCATCCATGACGATACGGCCCTGGTGCAGCACGATGATGCGGGTGGCGACCTCGGCCACGAAGTCCAGGTCGTGTTCGACCAGCAGGCAGCACAGGCCATGGGTATGGGCCAGCGATGCCAGCACCTGGCCGATGCGGGCGCGTTCGTCTTTGCTCAAGCCCGCGGTGGGTTCGTCCAGCAGCACCACGCGCGGCTCCAGGGCCAGTACCATGGCCAGTTCCAGCGCCTGTTGCTGGCCGTGCGACAGGTCCCGCGCAACGCTGTCCAGCTGCTGGTCCAGGCCGGTCATGCGCAGGACTTCCAGCGCGTAGACCGGCAGGGCCAGTTGCGGCGCGCGGCGCCGCCACGAGGGCCGCTCGCGCAGCGTGGTGGCGATGCGCAGGCTTTCGGCGACGGTCAGGGTGTCGAAGATGTTGGCGTTCTGGAATTTTCGGCCCAGGCCGAAGTGCACGCATTGCTCGGGGCCGTCGCGGCGCACGGGATGGCCGCAGAGCTCGACTTCCCCGTCGCTGCGTTCGGCGCCGTCGGCGATGCAGCGCATCAGCGTGGTCTTGCCGGCGCCATTGGGGCCGATCAGCCCCAGCAATTCGCCGCCGCGCGCCTGCAGGTCGATGCCTTCCAGCACTTTCAGGCTGCCAAAGCGCTTGGCGACGCCGGACAGGCCCAGGGCGCGCGGGGCGGCCGGTCCGCCCTGCCCTGCCGCGGAAACCGGGCGCGCAGCCAAGTGCGGCGCCGGGGCGGGACGCCGCTTGCGCAGCGGCGCCAGCAGCAGCGGCAAGAGTCCGCGCGGCAGCAGCAGGATGACCAGGATGAAGGTCACGCCCAGCAGCAGTTGCCACACGAACGGCAGGTTGCCGCTGAGATACGAACCGGCCACGTTGATCAGAATGGCGCCCAGCACCGGGCCCCAGACCGAGCCGCGTCCGCCCAGGGCCACCCAGATGATCAGCTCGGTGCCGAAGACAAAGCCGGTCAGTTCGGGCGCGACCACGCCGCTGAAGGCGCCGTAGCCAAAACCGGCCAGGCTGGCCACCGCGCCGCAGACCACCAGCAGCGCGATGCGCCATTGCGCGGTGTTCAGGCCCAGGTAGCTGCAACGCGCTTCGTTGTCGCGCAGCGCCACCAGGATGCGGCCGCCGTCGCTGCGCACGGCCACCCAGGCCAGCAGCGACACGACCGACAGGCCGCCCGCGGCGATGACGTACCAGGCTTCCAGGGACAGGTCGAAGGTGTCGTAGCCGGTCAGGCCCGACGATGAGCCGGTGTAGGTGCCGCCGGACAGCACAACCTGGGTCAGCACGATGGGCAGCACCAGCGAAATGACGGTGGCAAAGAACGGCGACGCGCCGCGGTAGAACGACAGCCAGCCGGTGACCAGGGCCAGCAGCGCCGCCCCGCCCACCGCCGCCAGCGCGGCCAGTCCGGCCGTGGCGGGCGAAAAGCCGTAATGGGTGAAGGCCAGGCCGGCGGCATAGGCGCCGACGCCGAAAAAGGCCGATTGGCCGAAGGTCAGGTAGCCGGTGTAGCCCCACAGGATGTCCACCGTCACGGCGGCCACGGCGAAGAACAGCGCCTTGATCAGTACGTTCAGCAGATAGGTATCGAACAGCCAGGGCCCGGCCACGGTCAGGGCCAGGCACAGGCCGGACAGCCACAGCAGATCGCGGCCGCGCGCGCTGCGGCGCGCATCGGCGGCAGGCGCGGCGGGCGCCTGTTGCGCAAGAGAGGTATCAGTCATGGGCGAATCCTTTGGGGCGCAGGCGCAGCGTCAGGGCCGCCAGCACGGCGATGGTGACGCCGCCAAGGATGGGGCTGACGTAGACGCTGACCAGCACCTGGCAGGCGCCGTAGACCAGGCAGGTCACGAGCAGCGCGGTGATCGAGTTGCCCGACACCATCACCAGCATGAAGGCGCTGACCAGCCAGGGCAGGCCCATGCCGGGGTCGACGCTGGACAACGGCGTGATGAGCGCGCCGGCCAGCGCGCCCAGCCCGGCGCCCAGGCCGAAGGTGGTGAAGCGGATTCGTTCGGCGTTGATACCCAGGCCGCGCGCCAGGTCTTCGTTCATGATGACGGCGCGGGTTCGCACGCCAAAGCGCGTGCCGTTCAGCAGCAGCGTCATGGCGGCGTAGAGCAGCAGCGCGCACGGCACCAGGAACAGGCGGTAGGCGGAATATTCCGTGCCCAGGAACGGCACGGCGCCCTGGATCGGCGAATCGACGAACTGCACTTCGCGGCCGAAGGCCATGGTGATGAGCTGGCCGATCACGATGCCCAGCCCCCAGGTGGCCAGGATGGCGTCCAGCGGCCGTTTGTACAGCGGCTGCACGATCAGGCGTTCAACCGCCATGCCGACCAGCACGCCGGCCGCCAGCGCGCACGGCAGCGCCACCCAGGGGTTCAGCCCCAGTTGCGTCACCACCAGGCTGGCGTAGCTGCCCAGCGTGATGATGGCGCCATGCGCGAAATTGACGATCTTCATCACTCCGAAGATGATCATCAGCCCGGCCGTCACGATGAACAGCATGGCGGCCGTGCTCAGGATGTCCAGCATCAAACCCATAGTGCTCTCCGGCGCCGCCGGCCCGGCCGGCGGCGCGCTTTACGTTGCGCCAGGCGTCACTTCAGATCGGGGCACTGCGCGCCCGGGTCCACCTGGTTGAAGGTCTGCAGGATCTTGATGGTGCCGTCCGGCTGCACCTGGCCCAGGCGCATGGTCAGCGCGGCATGGCGCTGGCGGTCCATCTTGACCGGGCCGCGCGGGCCGTCGAACGAGACTTCGCTCAGGGCCTGCACCACCTTCTGGCTGTCGGTGGAACCGGCTTTCTCGACCGCGGCCTTGTACAGGAAGAAGGCCTCGTACTGCGGACCCGAGAACTCGTTGGCGGTCTTGGCGTCGGCGCCGAACTTGGCTTTCAGGCCGTCCAGGAACTTGCGGTTCTGCGGCGTATCGATGCTGGTCAGGTAGGACGCCGACAGGTACATGCCCACGGCCGTGTCGCCCATGGTCTTGGCGGTGGCTTCGTCAATGGCCAGGTTGCCGTAGGGCATGGTCAGGCCCGCGGCCTTGACCTGCTTGGCCAGGCTGACGTTGGGGCCGCCGCCGGCCGTGGAGCTGATCAGCGCGTCGGGATTGGCCGAGCGGATCTTGGACACCACGGGCGTCCAGTCGGAACCGTCGATGGGCAGGTATTCCTCGCCCACCACGCGCCCGCCCTGCTTTTCGATGTATTCGCGGGTGAACTTGAGCATGCCGCGCCCGAACGCATAGTCGCTGCCGACCAGGAAGAAGGTCTTGGCGCCGCGTTCCTTCATGAAGTGGTCCACTACCGGCGCCACCTGCTGCTCGGGCACCCAGCCGTTGACATGCATCCAGCGGTTGCACGAGCGGCCTTCGTAGAAGGACGTGTAGATGTATGGCACCTTGCCGCGCGAGACGATGGGCAGCGCGGCGTTGCGCGCCGCGCTGGTTTCCATGGCGATGATGGCGTCCACCTTCTTCTGGAACACCAGCGTGTCGTAGGCCTTTTGCGCGCCGACCGCGCCCGAGGCGTCGTCGGCGATTTCCAGCACCACCTGGCGGCCCAGGATGCCGCCGGCGGCGTTGATCTCGTCGGCCGCCAGCTGCGAGGCCTGCACCACGCCGGGCGCGACCACGCTGTTGGCGCCCGACAGGCCCACGGGCACGCCGATGCGCAAGGGTTCGGCCGCCTGCGCGCCGGCGGCGCCGGCCAGCATGGCAACAAACGAAAGTCGGATGAGGAAGCTGCGATGCGGAAACTTCATGGGGATTTCTCCTTGGGGGCCGGCTGTCCGCCGTTGTAAGGGGTGTTCAGGGGTAAGGACCAGGGTTCAGGCTTGCCCGGGCGCGTCGGTAGCGCCCAGCAGTTCGTCGTACAGGTCGCGGCGCCGGTCGCGCAGCACGTGGTTGAAGGCGTTGAGCTGGCGCGCACGGCGTGACGCCGCCAGGTCCACCGGCGCCACCAGCACCTCTTCCTGGTCGGCGCTGGCGGGCCCCGCGGCGGTCCAGCCTTGCGAGCCGACGATCAGGCTGCGGCCGACGAAGGGCTGGCCGCGTTCGGTGCCGACGCGATCGGCGCAGACCACGGTCAGGCCGTTGCTGTGGGCCCCGGCAATGGCCAGCGCGTGCGCCATGGCCGGGCCGTCGGGCGTTTGCCCCGGCATCGGCACCCAGTTGGTGGGCACGGCCACGATGTCGGCGCCGCGCAGGGCCAGCAGGCGGTAGACCTCGGGAAACCAGCCGTCGTAGCAGATCGCCACGCCAATCCGGCCCAGTTCGGTATGGAACACCGGCAAGCCCAGGTCACCGGGTTCGAAGAACAGGTTCTCGTCGCCCCACAGGTGCAGCTTGCGGTAGGTGCCCAGGTAGCCCTCGGGGCCGGCGATCAGGGCGGCGTTGTACAGGCGGTCGCCGCTGCGCTCGGCAATGCCGGCCACCAGGTAAATGCCCAGGCGCTGCGCCAGCGCGATCCAGGCCTGCGAGCTGGGCCCGCCCGGCACGGTTTCGGCCAGCGCATAGGCCTCTTGGCGGCTGTCGAACATATAGCCGGTGTTGGCCAGCTCGGGCAGCACCACCAGGCGCGCGCCCTGGGCGGCGGCCTGCTCGACCATTTCGATGGAACGCGCCACGTTGGCGGCCACGCTGCCCATCTGCGGGGCCGTCTGCACGCTGGCCACCCGGATCGCGGACGGGGCGTCGTCCTGCGGCTGTGAAACTTGCATGCGGTCTCCTGTTGCGGATGTGAAAACGAAAAAGCCCCCGACCACGCAGTGCGTGTGAGTCGGGGGCTTCTATAGCCAGACGAAAAGTTCGGGCAGCAATTATTGCTGCGGGGGTGCTACCGGGTACCGCGGCGCGGGCCTGGGCCTTGCGCGCTTCGGATCAATCCTGATCCTGTGGCGAATCATAGGGAGACGCCGGCGCCTCGGACAATAAGAGGTTTCCCGGACGGCGAGACGGGGCGCCGGATGCGACATGGGGATTTCCCCGGCCATGGGCCCGGTGCGACAATGGCGTCAGACGCTGCGGCCGTCGTACGGGATGCGGGCCAGGCCGGCCAGATCCACCGAGACCAGGCAGCGCGCGTTCACCGCGGCCGTTGCCTCGCCGGTGGGGCTGGCGCCAAAACCGAACGGCGCACAGCCGCAGTTGGCGCAGAAATGATGCGAAATCACGTGTTTGTTGAATTTATAGGTCGACAGGCTGTCGGTCGACGACGTGATGCGCAGCTTGCCGCGCGGCACGAACCACAGCAGGTAGCCCTTGCGGCTACAGTGCGAACAGTTGCATTCCAGTACCTGTGACGGTTCGCCTTCGACTTCGAAGGTAATCTGTCCGCAGTGGCAGCTTCCTTGTTGCATGGCCTGGCTCCTTGGGTTGCGGTCGTGTCTCTGCGACCGTGGCGATTGCCGGTTGCCATCATAGATCGGCGCGGCGCTCCTCGTCGCCCCCAAACCAGAAGGATCCCCCATGCCCAGACTATCCGCCTACCTCAGTTTCGATGGCAACTGCGCCGAGGCCATGCGCTTTTACGAACGCGTGCTGGGCGGCCGGCTCGAGGCGCTGCTGCGCTATGCCGATGCGCCGCCGGATGCGGCCATGCCGGTGCTGTCCCGCGAAGAATCCGAACGCATCATGTACGCCTGCCTGGCGCTGGACGAACAGCTGCTGATGGCCAGCGACGCCACCGCCGGCCACCCCTACCCTGGCAAGCAGGGCATGGCGCTGTCGCTGGCCTATCCCACCGTGTCGGATGCCCACCGCATTTTTGACATGCTGGCGGACGGCGGCAGCGTTACTATGCCGCTGCAGAAAACCTTCTGGGCCGAGGCCTATGGCGCGCTGATCGACCGTTTCGACACCCGCTGGATGATCAGCGGCGGGCGGTTGACGCATTAGGGCTTGTGCCCCCCCCCCCGCGCGCCGGCGCCCGGCCCGCCACGACGATCCGCCCGCGCGGCGCAGGAATCACAATGACGCATGGCATACATGGCAAGCAACGCTGGTGGGCCCTGATGGTGCTTTGTCTGGGCGTGTTGATGATCGTGCTGGACACGACCATCGTCAACGTCGCCCTGCCCTCCATCCGCGAAGACCTGCATTTCACCGAAACGTCCCTGGTGTGGGTGGTGAACGCCTACATGCTGACGTTCGGCGGCTTTCTGCTGCTGGGCGGACGGCTGGGCGACCTGCTGGGCCACCGCCGCATGTTCCTGGCGGGGCTGACGCTGTTCACCGCGGCCTCGCTGGCCTGTGGGCTGGCGCAGGGCCAGGCGCTGCTGATCGCAGCCCGGGCCGTGCAGGGGCTGGGCGGCGCGGTGGTATCGGCGGTGTCGCTGTCGCTGATCATGAACCTGTTCACCGAGGCCGGCGAACGCGCCCGTGCCATGGGGGTGTACGGTTTCGTCTGCGCGGGCGGCGGCAGCATCGGCGTGCTGCTGGGCGGCCTGCTGACCAGCGCGCTGTCCTGGCACTGGATCTTCCTGGTCAACATCCCCATCGGCGTGCTGGTCTACGCGCTGTGCCTGCGGCTGTTGCCGGCGGCCAAGGCCGTCGCGGGCGGCGGCAAGCTGGACGTGGCGGGCGCGGTCACCGTTACCGCGTCGCTGATGCTGGCGGTGTATGCCGTGGTGAACGGCAACGAGGCCGGCTGGACCTCGGCGCAATCGCTGGGCTTGCTATGCGCGGCCGTGGTGCTGATGGCGCTGTTCCTGTTGATCGAAGCGCGCGTCGCCGAGCCGCTGATGCCGCTGGCGCTGTTCCGCCTGCGCAACGTGGCCACGGCCAACGTGGTCGGCGTGCTGTGGGCCGCGGCCATGTTCGCCTGGTTCTTCGTGTCGGCCCTGTACATGCAGCTGGTGCTGGGCTATGACGCGATGCAGGTGGGCCTGGCGTTCCTGCCAGCCAACCTGATCATGGCGGCGTTTTCGCTGGGGCTGTCGGCCAAGCTGGTGATGCGCTTTGGCATCCGCGGGCCGCTCACCACCGGCTTGCTGCTGGCCGCGCTGGGGCTGGCGCTGTTCGCCCGGGCGCCCATCGACGGCAGCTTTGTGGCCGACGTGATGCCGGGCATGCTGCTGCTGGGGCTGGGCGCGGGCATCGCCTTCAACCCCATGCTGTTGGCGGCCATGAGCGATGTCGAACCCAGCCAGTCGGGCCTGGCCTCGGGCGTGGTCAACACGGCCTTCATGATGGGCGGCGCGCTGGGGCTGGCGGTGCTGGCCAGCCTGGCCGCGGCCCGCAGTGCCGCGCTGGCGGCAGGCGGCGCCGCGCCCGCCGCGGCGTTGAATGGCGGCTATCAGCTGACCTTCCTGGCTGGCGCCGCGATCGCCGCGGTGGCTGGCCTGCTCAGCGGCATACTGGTGCGCTCGCGCAACCGGGACCTGCCCGCCCACGGCGACACCCCGCCCGCCCACTGAACGGCGCCATGGCGGGCCCTGCCGGCACGGCCACGTGTCAGGCAACGCCGGCCGCTTCCCCGCAGCCGGCGCGTCGTGGCCGCGCCACGGCTTTTGAATTCTTTACGATCGCGGCGCAGGGCTTGCAGTAATCTGGCGGCGCCCCTACTCCAGGAAGCCCCGCCATGACATTCCTTGCCAGCGCCAACCTGTTGCGCCGCCGGGACGGCCACGAAGCCCGCGTCACCTTCGTCGAGCTGTTCTTCGACCTGGTCTATGTCTTCGCCGTTACCCAGCTCTCCCACAGCCTGCTGCACGACCTGACGCTGATGGGTGCCATCCACACGCTGGTGCTGTGGTTCGCCGTCTGGCTGGGCTGGCAATACACCTGCTGGGTCACCAACTGGTTCGATCCCGACGCCCTGCCGATGCGGCTGATGCTGTTTGGCGTGATGCTGGCGGGCCTGGTGGCCGCCGCCGTCCTGCCCGGCGCCTTTGGTGCCAATGGCCTGATCTTCGCGGTCTGCTACGTGCTGATCCAGGTGGGGCGCACGCTATTCGTGGTGCTGCATCTGGGCCCGGCCCATCCGCTGGCGCCGAACTTTCGCCGCATGTTGGGCTGGCTGTGCATTTCTGCCGTGCTCTGGATCGCGGGCGGTCTGGCGCAAGGCGACGCGCGGCTGGTCCTGTGGGCCTTGGCGGTGGCCTGCGAATACCTGTCGCCCATGACCGGCTTCTGGCTGCCGGGCCTGGGCCGGTCGACCACCCGCGACTGGACCATCGAAGGCGGCCATCTGGCCGAGCGCTGCCAACTGTTCGTCATCGTGGCGCTGGGCGAGACGCTGTTGATCACCGGCGCCACGCTGAGCGAGCACCCGCGCTGGGACGCGCCCACCCTGATCGCGCTGCTGGCCGCCTTTCTGGGTACGGCGGCGATGTGGTGGGTGTACTTTGACACCAGCAGCAAGGACGGCAGCCACGCCATCGCGCACCATGCCGACCCGGGCCGGGTCGGTGCGTATTTCCATTACGTGCACGTGATCCTGATTGCCGGGGTGATCGTGTCGGCGGTGGCCAACGAATTGGTGATCCTGCACCCGGACGGCCGCATCGTCGCGCCGGCAGCCGCCGCGCTGGTCGGCGGCCCCGCGCTGTACCTGCTGGGCAACGGCATCTACAAAACGGTGGTTTACGGGCGCTTTCCGTTGTCGCACGTGGCCGGCCTGGTGCTGCTGGCGGTGCTGGCCCCGGTGGCCTTCGTGACCGACAACCTGATGGTCGGCGGACTGACCACGTTGATCATGATTCTGGTGGCGGCCTGGGAAAGCGTGTCGCGCCGCAAGGCGCCCGGGCAGCACGCCGCCTAGGGCCTGTTCCCACTGGAAGGCGCCTCGCACAGGCCCTGGCCGGGCCATCCTCAGCCTCCGGGCTGATGCTGCGCCAGCACCTCGCTCATGGACTGCGCGGCGCCTTGCAGCACCGGCACCGCGCGCAGCAGGTCGTCCAGCATCAGCCGGGCGGTGGGCGCGTGACAGGCCACCGCCGCCACCACGCGGTCCTGCGCGTCGCGCACCGGCACGGCCACCGCGCTCATGCCGCGCACGAATTCCTCGTTGTCGATGCCGATGCCGCGCGCGGCCAGACGTTCCAGTTCCGCTTCCAGCCGCGCGGGGTCGGTCAGCGTGCGCGGCGTGTTGCGCGTCAGCGGCAGGCGCGCCAGGACGCGGCCACGTTCGAGCCGGTTCATGGACGCCAGGAACAGCTTGCCGCTGGCGGTGCAGTGCATCGGCACGTGGCTGCCGACCGCGAAAAACAGCCGTAGCGGCTCGGCGGTTTCCACCCGTTCCATGTAGACGACCTGGTCGCCGTCGGGCGCGGTCAGGTTGCAGGTCTCGCCCAGCTTGCCGACCAGCTGCGCCAGCACCGCGCGGCAGGCCCGGGTAAAGGCCGACGCGCGCAACGTGGACAGCGCCAGGGCGGTGGCCTGCGGGCCGGGGACGAAGCCGTTTTCAGTGGGCGTGGCGGCGGCGTAACCGGCGCGCTGCATCGCGGCCAGCAAGCGCATGAGCGTGGACTTGGGCATCTCCAGCCGCTGCGCCAATTGCGCCAGCGTGGGCGGATGCTGCGCCCGCGCCAGGTGGTCCAGCACCCGCAGCGCGCGCAAGGAGCGGGCATCGTCAGGCGCCTGGGCGCCGTGCGCCGCGACCGCAGGCGGCGATGCTGCACTGCGATTTTGAAACCGAAGAGGCATGTTCTGTTCCATTTCCCCGTTGGCGCGCGGATCGCGCTTTCTTTCGTCTGCTCGCTTCCTAGAATCGCCACAGATGCCGCCTGCGCGCATCGCGCCGATCCCGTCCTGCGGGCCAGTATATAAGTGCGCGGCGCGGCGGCAAGCAGGGTAAACGCGCCGTCCTTGCGGGTTACGCCACCCGTTCCGGCACGGCCACACCAGGGAGAAAATCAGACATGTCTGATGCCGTGGACTACATCGTGGTGGGGGCCGGCTCTGCCGGCTGCGTGCTGGCCAACCGCCTCAGCGCGAACGGCGAACACAGCGTCTGCCTGCTGGAAGCCGGCCCGCCGGACCGCTCGCCGTGGATCCACATTCCCATCGGCTATGGCAAGACCATGTTCCACAAAGTGGTGAACTGGGGCTACTACACCGACCCCGATCCCAACATGCTGGGCCGCCGCATCTACTGGCCGCGCGGTCGCACGCTGGGCGGCTCCAGCGCCATCAACGGCCTGATCTACATTCGCGGCCAACGGCGCGACTACGACGCCTGGGCCGCGGCCGGCAACCCCGGCTGGCGCTGGGAAGACTGCCTGCCCTACTTCCGCAAACTGGAAAACAACGACCTGGGTGCGGGCCCGACGCGCGGCACCGAAGGCCCGCTGAACGCCACCTCCATCAAGACGCCGCATCCGCTAGTGGAAGGCCTGATCGCCGCGGCCGGCACGCTGGGCGTGCCGCGGGTGCGGGACTTCAATACCGGCGAGCAGGACGGCGTGGGCTACTACCAGCTGACCACCCGCAACGGCCGCCGCTGCTCCACCGCGGTGGCCTACCTGCGCCCGGCGCAACACCGCGCCAACCTGCGGGTCGAAACGGGCGCCCATGCCATGGCGGTGCTGTTCGAAGGCAACCGCGCGGTCGGGGTGCGCTACCGCCAGGACGGCCAGGTGCGCACACTGCGGGCGCGCCGCGAAGTGCTGCTGAGCGCCGGTGCCTTGCAGTCACCGCAATTGCTGCAACTGTCCGGCGTGGGGCCGGCGGCGCTCCTGCGCCAGTTCGGCATCCGCGTGGTACGCGACCTGCCTGGCGTAGGCGAGAACCTGCAAGACCACCTGCAGATTCGGCTGATCTACGAAACGCGCCAGCCCATCACCACCAATGACCAGCTGCGCACCTGGCATGGGCGGGTCGGCATGGGGCTGCAATGGCTGTTGTTTCGCGGCGGTCCGCTGGCCGTGGGCATCAACCAGGGCGGGCTGTTCTGCCGGGTGGACCCGGCCAGCACCAGCCCCGACACGCAATTCCATTTCGCCACGCTGTCGGCCGACATGGCCGGCGGCAAGGTCCATCCGTTCTCGGGCTGCACCTATTCGGTCTGCCAGTTGCGCCCGTCGTCGCGCGGCACGGTGCGCTTGCGCAGCGCCGATCCGTTCGAGGCGCCCTCGATGCAACCGAACTACCTGTCCACCGAACTGGACCGCCGCATGACGGTGGCGGCGGTGAAGTACGCCCGCCGCCTGGCCGCCACCGAGCCGCTGGCCGGGCTGATGAAACGGGAATTCCGGCCGGGCCCCGAAGTCCAGGGCGACGACGAGATCCTGCACTTCTGCCGCGAGTACGGCGCCACCATCTTCCACCCGTCCGGCACCGCCAGGATGGGCCCGCGCAACGACCCGCTGGCGGTGGTGGACGAGCGCCTGCGCGTGCACGGCGTGGACGGCTTGCGGGTGGTGGACTGCTCCATCATGCCGACGCTGGTGTCCGGCAATACCAATGTGCCGGTGGTGATGCTGGCCGAGCGCGCGGCCGACTTCATCCTGCAGGACCTGCAAGCCGCGCGCCGGCGCGCCCAGGCGCAGCCGCAGACCGAGTGCCCGGCCCAGAAGCAAGCCGCGTGACGGCAACCCGCGTCACGCACACCCGCCACCAGGATCGAACCGCATGAGATAGCGATTTCCGCGGAACGGCGCCACAGAGCGCCACCCGCCCCACCAAAGGAGACAGGCATGGCCAAGCAGAACGAAACCGCGGTGCGCAAAGTCGTCGCCGCGTCGTTGATCGGCGCCACCATCGAGTGGTACGACTTTTTCCTGTACGGCGTGGTCGCCGGCATCGTGTTCAACAAGCTGTACTTCCCTACCGGCGACCCGCTAGTGTCCACCATGCTGGCCTACACCACCTTCGCGGTGGGCTTCATCACCCGGCCGCTGGGCGGGCTGATCTTCGGCCATTTCGGCGACCGCATCGGCCGCAAGAGCATGCTGGTGATGACGCTGATGATCATGGGGATTTCGACCTTCCTGATCGGCCTGGTGCCCACCTACGACACCATCGGCCTCTGGGCGCCGATCCTGCTGCTGCTCCTGCGGGTGTTCCAGGGCATCGGCCTGGGCGGCGAATGGGGCGGCGCCGTGCTGATGGCCTATGAATACGCCCCGCCGGGCAAGAAGGGTTTTTACGCATCGCTGCCGCAGATCGGGCTGGCGATCGGGCTGTGCCTGGCCTCGGGCACGGTGGCGCTGTTGTCCACGCTGCTGACCGATGCGCAGTTCATGGCCTGGGGCTGGCGCATCGCGTTCCTGGCGTCCGCCGGGATGGTGCTGGTGGGCATGTACATCCGCCTGAACATCAAGGAAACGCCCGAGTTCACCGCGGTCAAACGCGACAACGCCGAGAGCCGCATTCCGTTCATGGACATGATGCGCCGCTATCCCGGCAACGTCGCCAAGGGCATGGGCGCGCGCTACATCGACGGGGTGTTCTTCAATGTGTTCGGGGTGTTTTCGATTTCGTACCTGACGCAGACGCTGCAGATATCGCGCAGCGAAGCCCTGATCGGTGTCATGGCCGCCGCGCTGGTGATGTGCTTTTTCATTCCCTACTTCGGGCGGCTGTCCGACCGCATCGGGCGCACGCGGGTGTATTGCTGGGGCTCGCTGATCACGGCGATCTCCGCGTTCCCGGGTTTCTGGCTGATGCTCAACAGCGAGGGCAACATGATGCTGGTGTGGCTGGCCATCATCATTCCCCTGGGCATCCTGTACGCCGCCGTCTACGGGCCCGAGGCCGCGCTGTTCTGCGAGCTGTTCGACGCCAAGGTGCGCTACACCGGCATCTCGTTCGTGTATCAGTTCTCGGGCATTTTCGCCTCGGGCATCACGCCCATCATCGCCACGGCCCTGCTCAAGAGCGGCGGCGGCCAGCCCTGGCTGATCTGCCTGTACGTGCTGTTCGCGGGCGTGGTATCGGCGCTGTGCGCGTGGCTGATCGGGCGCGGCGGCCGCACGTCCGCCCAGGAAACGGCGGCGCCCGTCGGCGCCGCCGCCCTGCGCAAGGCGTAACCGCCGCCGGGCCTGCGTCAGCCCTGCGGGGCAGGTGCCGGCTCGGTGGCGGGCGCCTTCGCCGGATGCCGCGATTGTTCCATCGCCCGGTCCGCGGTCGGCGCCAGCGCCTCAGCCGGCCAACCGCCGCCCAGCGCCTTGAACAAGGTCGCCAGGGCGGCCTGGCGCTGGGTCGCGACCTCGATGTACGACAGTTGGTCCGCGAAGGCCCGGCGCTGGGCGTCCAAATAGCGCAGGTGGCTGTCGACGCCGCCGCGGTAGCGCGCCTCGGACAGGCGCTGGGCCTCGGCACTGGTCTGGGCCAGCGCCTGCCGCGACGCCTCTTCGCGACGCAGCGTGTCGGTGGCGGCCAGCGCATCGGACACGTCACGGAAGGCCGACTGGATGGTCTGTTCGTACTGCGCCACGGCGATGTCGCGGCGCACGTTGGCCAGGTCCAGGTTGGCGGTGTTGCGGCCCCCGGCGAAGATCGGCAGCGTGATCTGCGGCGTGAACGACCAGGCCCGCTGCCCGCCGTCGAACAGGTTCGACAATTCCGCGCTGGAACTGCCAAACATGCCCGTCAGCGAAATGCTGGGAAAGAACGCGGCCCGCGCCGCGCCGATGCTGGCGTTGCGTGCCCGCAGTTGATGTTCCGCGGCCCGGATGTCCGGCCGGCGCTCCAGCAATTCAGACGGCGCGCCGGCCGGGATTTCCTGCACCAGCGGCGCCGCCGCGAGCGGGCCCTTGGGCAGGAACGGGCCCAGATCGCCCACGCCCACCAGCAGCGCCAGCGCGTTGCCGGCCTGGCGGGCCTCGCGGTCGATGCGTTCCAGGTCGGCGCGCGCCTGCTCGGCCAGGCCCAGCGCTTCCTGATAGTCCAGCGCGGTGGCCGCCCCGGCCTGGCGCCGCTTGGCGGTCAGGGCCAGCGAGGCTTCGCGGCTGTCCAGCGTCTGGCGCGTGACCTGCAGGCGGCGCAGCGCGCTATCGCGCGCCAGGTAGGCCTGGATCACTTCGGCCACCAGGCTGATCTGCGCACCGCGCGCGTTGGCCTCGGTCGCCAGGTATTCCTGCAAGGCGGCGTCGGACAGGCTGCGCACGCGGCCGAACAGGTCGATCTCGAAGGACGCCAGCCCCACCCCGGCCTGGTAGCTGCTCTGCACCCCGGCGTTGCCGCTGGCGTTCAGGTCGCCCGGCACGCGCTGGCGCGTGCCGGTGCCCTGGGCGTTGATACCCGGCAACTGGTCCGCGCGCTGCACCCGGTATTGGGCGCGCGCGGCTTCGATGTTCAGCAGCGCCTGGCGCAGGTCGCGGTTGTTGTCCAAGGCCAGCGCCACCAGCCGGCGCAGGTCCTCATCAATGACGAACGATTGCCAGTCCAGCGTCGCGGCCGCTGACGGCGCGCCGCTCTGGCCGGCCGCCGGCGAGTTCCAGGTGGCCGGCACCGGGGCGTCGGGCCGTTGGTACACGGGCGCCATGGAGCAGCCGGCCAATACCGCCGCCAGGACCGCGGCGCCCAGCCGTGAAACTAAAAAAGTCGCTTTCATGAATCTCACTCCTGAGGTGCGGCGGCGGCGGCCGGAGCGGCTGCCCGCTTGCCCTGGAACCGCGACAGCACCCACACGAAAAATACCGGCACGAAGATCACGCCCAGCAGCGTCGCGCTGAGCATGCCGCCGATGACGCCCACGCCCAGGGCACGCTGGCTGGCGCCGCCCGCCCCGGTGGCCAGCGCCAGGGGCACCACGCCCAGGATGAACGCCAGAGACGTCATCACGATCGGACGGAAACGCAGCTTGGCGGCCTCGATCGCGGCGTCGACCAGCGTGTAGCCCTGCTCGCGCAGGCTCTTGGCGAACTCCACGATCAGAATGGCGTTCTTGGCCGCCAGCCCGATGATGGTGATCAGCCCCACCTTGAAATACACGTCGTTGGACATGCCCAGCACCGTCACCGCCAGCACCGAACCGAGCGCGCCGATCGGCACGATCAGCATCACCGACGCCGGAATGGCCCAGCTTTCGTACAGCGCCACCATCAGCAGGAATACCACCAGGAACGCCAGGGCGAACAGCATCGGGGCTTGCGCGCCGGCCAGCTTTTCCTGGTAGGACAGGCCGGTCCATTCGTAGCCGATGCCGGTCGGCAGCTCGGACACGATGCGCTCGATTTCCGCCATCGCCTGGCCCGTGCTGGCGCCCGGGGCCACGTCGCCCGCGATTTTGAACGCGGGGTAGCCGTTGTAGCGGGAAATCTGCACCGGGCCGTTTTCCCAATGGGTCTGCACGAAGGCGCTCAGGGGCACCATGCCGCCCGACTTGTTGGGCACGTTCAGCTGCAGCACGCTTTCGGGCGTCATGCGGTCGCGCACGTCGGCTTGCACCACCACCCGTTGCAGCCGGCCGGCATTGGCGAAGTCGTTGACGGTGGCCGAACCGTAGGCCGACGAGATCGCCGTGCTGATGGCGTCAAAGCCCACGCCCAGCGCCTCGGCCTTTTGCCGGTCGATGTCCAGGCGCAGCTGCGGCGCGTCGGCCAGGCCTTCCATCATGGCGTAGGCGATCAGCGGCGAGCTGTTGGCCTTGGCCAGCAGCTGGTCGCGCGCCGCCGTCAGCGCCGCCCGGCCCAGGCCGCCGCGGTCTTGCAGGCGCAGCGCGAAGCCGCCCGAGTTGCCCAGGCCGTCGATGGGCGGCGGGTTGACCGCCATCACCGAGCCGTCGTCGATGGCGGCGAAACGGCCGTTGACGCTGTCGGCCACGTCGGTGGCGGCCTGGCCCTTGCCGCGCAGGGACCAGTCTTTCAGCGACGGGAACGCGATGCCCGCGTTCTGGCCCGTGCCCGAGAAGCTGAAGCCCATGACGGTAAAGGCGTCGCCCATGGCGTCCAGCGACATCAGGTGCTGTTCCACGTCCGCCACCACCTTGTCGGTGCGCAGATGGGTCGCGCCCGGCGGCAGCTGCATGTCGACGATGACGTAGCCCTGGTCTTCCGGCGGCACGAACGATTCGGGCAGGCGCATGTACAGCACGCCCAGCACCGCCACGATGGCCGCGTAGATCACCATGTAGCGCCCGGTGCGCCGCAGCAGCCGCGAATTCAGGCCGACGAAGCGGTCGGTCAGGCGCGCGAACACCCGGTTGAAGGCGCCGAAGAAGCCGCGCTTTTCCTCGTGGTGGCCCTTGGGAATCGGCTTGAGAAAGGTGGCGCACAGCGCCGGCGTGAAGGTCAGCGCCAGGAAGCCCGAGAACAGGATGGACACCGCCAGCGACAGCGAGAACTGCTGGTAGATCACGCCCACCGAGCCGCTCATGAAGGCCAGCGGCAGGAACACCGCCGACAGCACCAGGGTGATGCCGACAATGGCGCCGGACACCTGGCTCATGGCCTTGACGGTGGCCTCGCGCGGGGACAGCCCCTCTTCGGCCATGATGCGTTCGACGTTTTCGACCACCACGATGGCATCGTCCACCAGGATGCCGATGGCCAGCACCATGCCGAACATCGTCATCATGTTGACCGAGAAGCCCAGCAATGACATGACCGCAAAGGTGCCCAGCAGGCACACCGGCACCACAATGGACGGAATCAGCGTGTAGCGCACGTTCTGCAGGAACAGGAACATGACCAAGAACACCAGCGCCATGGCTTCGAACAGCGTGTACACCACCTTTTCAATGGCGACGCTGACAAAGCGCGAGCTGTCGAACGGCACCGAATAGGCGACGTCCTCGGGAAACGAGGCGGACAGTTCCTGCAGCCGCGCCTTCACCGCCTTGACGGTTTCGATGGCGTTGGCGCCCGGCGCCAGCTGCACGGCCGCGCCCACGGCGGTCTTGCCGTTCAGGCGGCTTTCAAAGTCGTAGCTCTGGCGCCCGATTTCCAGCCGCGCCACGTCGGCCAGCTTGACGGTCGAGCCGTCGGCATTGGCGCGCAGCACGATGCGGCCGAATTCCTCGGGCGTATCCAGCATGCCCTTGACGGCCAGCGTGGCGGTCAACTCCTGCTCGGGCGAGCCCGGCCGGCTGCCGAAGCTGCCTGCCGGCACCTGCACGTTTTGCGCCTCGATGGCGGCGTTGACGTCCGCGACCGACAGGCCCACGCCCAGCAGCTTCTGCGGGTCGATCCAGACGCGCATGGCGGCTTCGGCGCCGAAGAACTGCACCTTGCCCACGCCGTTGACACGGCGGATCTCGTTGTTGATGTAGCGGGCGGCGTAGTCGGACAGCCCGACCACGTCCTTGCCGGTATCGTCGCCCTTGTAGGTCAGGGCGTAGATCATCAGGAAGTTCGAGCTGGCCTGCTCCACTTGCAGACCCTGCTGCGTCACGGCGCGCGGCAGGCGCGCTTCGGCCTTCTTGATGCGGTTCTGCACGTCCACCTGGGCCAGGTCGGGATCGGTGCCCGGCTCGAACGTGACGGTGATTTCAGCGCTGCCGCTGGAGCTGCTGGACGAGTCGTAATAGAGCAGCTTCTTGGCGCCGTTCAATTCCTCTTCGATGACACTGGTCACCGAGTCCACCAGGGTGCTGGCGGACGCGCCGGGATAGATGGCGTTGATAGTCACTTGGGGCGGCGCCACCACCGGAAACTGCGACACGGGCAGCGACGGAATCGCCAGGATGCCGGTGAGCGAGATGAAGATGGCCACCACCCACGCGAACTTGGGGCGGCCAATGAAGAACTTGGACATGATCTAACCTCGGATGGGCGGGCGGTGCGCCGGCGGGCGGGCGGCGCAGGGCCGCGGCGCATAAGGAGAGGGGCGGGTCTGCGGCGGGCCCCCCGCGCGCGGGTCAGCGGACCGCATCGGCGTCCCCGCCCGGCACGGCCGCGACCTTGGCTTGCGGGACCGGCGTCACGCTGACCTTCTGGCCGGGCACGGCAGCATTGACGCCGCCGACGATGACCCGGTCGCCAGCCGCCAGGCCCTCGACGATGTGCCAGTCGGATCCGCGCATGGTGCCGGTACGCACCAGACGGGTCTGCACCACATCGCCCTCGCCCACCAGCAGCACCTGCGGCTTGCCGTCGGTGCTGCGCGTGACAGCGCGCTGCGGCACCAGGATGGCCTCGGGGTCCACGCCCTGGCGGGTCTGCACCCGCACATACATGCCCGGCAGCAGCAGCACGTCCGGATTGGCGAATTCACCGCGCAGGGACACCTGGCCCGTGCCGCGATCCACCGCGATATCCGAGAACAGCAGGCGGCCACTGCGACTGCGGTTGGCGCCGTCGATGCTGATGGAGATCTTCGCACCCTCTTCCTGACCCAGTTCACCGGTCTGCATGGCGTCGCGCATGCGCAGCATGTCGGCCACCGGCTGGGTGAAATCGACGTAGATGGGGTCCAGCTGCTGGATCTTGGCCATGATGGTGGCTTCGTTCTGGCCGACCAGGGCGCCTTCGGTGACCTGGGCGCGGCCGATGCGGCCCGAAATCGGCGCCTTGACCGTCGCATAGTCCAGGTTCAACTGCGCGGTTTCGACGTCGGCCTGGGCCGAGCGGCGCGCCGCCTGGGCGCTCTTGACCGCCGCGCTGGCGGTGTCGAAATCCTGCTGGCTGACGGCTTCGATCTTGACCAGCGGGGTGTAGCGCCGCAGCACCGCCTGGGCGTCGGCCAGGGCGGCGTCAGCCTTGGCCAGCTCGCCCTGGGCGCGCGACAGCGCGGCCTTGAAGGGCGCCGGATCGATCCGGAACAGGACGTCGCCCGCCTTGACGTCGGCGCCTTCCTCGAAATTGCGGCTAAGGACGATGCCGGCGACCCGCGCCCGCACTTCGGCCACGCGTACGGGCTCGACCCGGCCGGGCAGCGAGCTGGCCAGGTCGTAACGCTGCGGCTGCACCGCCACCACCTGCACCGCGCGCGGCTCGGCCGGGCCGGCCGCCATCTCGTCGCCGCCGCAACCGGCCAGCACAACCGCCGTCAACGCCGCGACGACGGGCCAACGCCATGGTTGATGTTTGATCACTCTTTCCTCCCGCCGGCGGCGTCTTGAACTTAACAAGGCTGGAATGCTACCTTAAGGATTAATTTGAATCAATGATGATTCATTTAATTCCATATAGAATCTTTTAAGACCTTCACAAGTTTTAACTTGTCGATTTGACCTAAGTTTGCGCAAATTGAATCAGTCATGATCCAATATCGTCCCAAGAACGGAACAATGAGGGAGAGACAAGCCATGTCCGACGATGCTGGCCACGAACGGTTGCTGATCGCGCTGTCGCTGGCGATGGTCGACCAGCCCCGTGCCACCCTGCAGGAACTGGCGCGCGCGGTGGGCGTCAGCAAGGCCACGCTGTACCGCTTCTGTCAGACACGCGAGCAGTTGGTGACGCGCCTGATGACGCACGGCGCCCAGGTGATGAAGCAGGCGCTGATCAATTCGCGGCTGGATAGCGCCGCGCCGCGCGATGCCGTGCGCAACCTGATCGAGCAGCACCTGGCGCACAAGGAGCTGGCGATCTTCCTGATGTATCACTGGAAGCCGGACTCGGAAATGCAGCCCGACGTCATGGATAGCTGGTCGGGCTACCAGGAAACGCTGGACGCGTTCTTCCTGCGGGGCCAGCGCGAAGGCGTGTTCCGCGTGGACATCACGGCGGCCGCGCTGACCGAGCTGCTGATCACGGTGATCACCAGCATGATCGACGCCGAACGCCGCGGCCGCATTGCCCGGCTGGGCATCGCGACGGTGGCCGAGCAGATGCTGCTGTACGGGATTGCCGAGCCGGCGGCGGCGCGCTGAAAGTGCGCGGTGGGTGGGCTGCCGGGCGGCAGGCGTTCGCCTCGGCCTTGTCTTATCGATAAACAGTCACACAGGCGGGCCCCTTGCGGCCCCGCCCTCACCCTCGTCAGCCCAGCGCGACGGGACGGCCGAAGAACGGGTAATTCGGATCGTTGTAGCCAGGCGTGGACGCGTGGCCCGGCGTGACCCAGCCGTCGACCAGGGCTTCGTCTTCAGGCGTGATCTTCACCTCCAGCGCGGCGTAGTAATCGTCCATCTGCGCCAGGGTGCGCGGACCGGCGATGACGCTGGTGACGATCGGGTTGGCCAGCACCCAAGCCGTGGCGAAGTGACCCGGCTGCACGCCGCGCGTGGCGCTGTGCTGCACCAGCTGCTGCGCGATCTGCAGCGATTCTTCGCGGAACTCGGTGGCCAGGATGCGGCGATCGCCCCGGCCGGCGCGCGTGTCGGCGGCAGGGGCCTGGCCCGGCAGATACTTGCCGGTCAGCACGCCGCGGGCGATGGGGCTGTACGGCACCACGCCCAGCCCGTAATGCTTGCAGGCCGGCAGGATCTCGACTTCGGGGCCACGGTTCAGCATGTTGTAGTACGGCTGGCACACCACCGGCTGCGGCACGCCCAGCTTTTCGCACAGGCGCAGGGTTTCGGCAATGCGCCAACCGCGGAAGTTCGACAGCCCGAAGCTGCGCAGCTTGCCCGCGCGGATCAGGTCGCCCAGCGCGAACAGCGCTTCTTCCAGGTTTTCTTCGTGGAAGTCGCGATGCAGGTACAGGATGTCCAGGAAGTCCGTGCCCAGGCGCGCCAGGCTTTGGTCGACGCCGCGGATCAGCCACTGGCGCGAATAGCGCGACTGGTTCGGGGCCTTGCCCACGACGTTGCCGATCTTGCTGGCCAGCACCCAGTCGTGGCGCTGTCCGGCCAGCAGCTTGCCCACCACTTCTTCGGAGCGGCCTTCGTTGTAGACGTCGGCCGTGTCGATGAAATTCAGGCCGTGGTCGCGGGCCGACGCGACAATGCGCGCGGCTTCGTCGTCCGGCGTCTGCTCGCCGAACATCATGGTGCCCAGGCACAGGGGCGATACACGCAGGTTGCTGGTTCCGAGTCGGCGGTAATTCATGGTGCAGGTGTCCTTATCGGGCGCGCATTGAAGGAGACAACGCGCGCGGCTATGGCTTGAAAGCGGGAAGTTGCCGGGCAAATGCCAACACGCCCGCCGGCTGCCCGGCGCGCGGATGGCTCATGTTGCCAGAGAAATGCTGACAGGCCGCGGAAAATCCCTGCGGACCGCAGGGATTCCCGGGCACGGCACGCTCAGTTGGCCGGTGCGTCGACGGCGGCCAGGATCTTGCCGAACAGCGCGTCCGCGTGGGCGGAATTGAGCCAGCGCACGATCACGACCATCTTGCGTTCCGGTTCGACCCAGGTGAACGAGCTGCCCGCACCCACGCCGAAGAAGCTGGACGCCGGCACGCTGGGAAACACCCGGCCTTCGTGGTTCAGCCAGATCAGGTAGCCGTAGTACGGCGCAATGGCGCACGGCGTGCGCATGGCGGCCAGCCATGCGCTGGACAGGATGCGCCGGCCATCGGGCGCGCAGCCATCATTGAGCAGCATCTGGCCGATCAGCGCCTGGTCGCGGGCGCTGATGGACATGCCGCCGCCCCAGTGCGAGCCGCCCGGCACCGACGGCATGCGCTGGCCGTCGATCTCGACCCAGGCATTGTCGTAGCCCACCCATTGCCAGTTTTCGCTGGCGCCCAACGGCCGCGTCACGGCTTCGCGGAAGACCTCGGGCAGCGGCTTGCGGAACAGGTGCAGCAATGCGTACGACAACTGGTTGATGCGCACGTCGTTGTATTCCCAGTACGTGCCGGGGCGCTGCAAGGGCCGCGCGTCGCCCTTCTTGCCGTCGGGCGGCACGCCGAAGGTAACGGCGCGGTAGCGGTCGGCCTGGTCCGACACGCCGAAGCGCTCGCCCTCCCATTCGCTGGTCTGCTGCAGCAGCTGGCGCCAGGTGATCTCGGCGTTCTGGCCGTCATCAAAGCCGATACCTGGCACGCGCCTGCCGACGGCTTCGTCCACGTCGGGCAACAGGCCGCGGTCGTGCGCCACGCCGGCCAGGATCGCCAGGTACAGCTTGGCCACGCTGAAGGTCAGGTCGGCGCGTTCGGGCTCGCCCCACTGCGCCACGGTCTTGCCGTCCACCACCACCACGCCCGACACCGGGCCGCGATCGTGGATGGGGCCCAGCAGGCGGTTCCAGGGCGGCGGGTCGTTCTGGTGCACGCCGAAGACGCCGTTGACGCTGCGGTCCCAGGTGGATTCGTGGTCGTTGGCGAACTGGATCGCCTGCTGCATAAGCGCGTTCATTGCATTCCCTAGTGATGACGCGGCCGGACCCCGATGCAATCCGGCCGCCGTTAAAAGCGCAGCCAGCCGCCGTCAGGGCGCCCTGGCCAGAAATTCCATGGCGGCCTGCACGCCACCGGACCGGTGCGGCACCCCGGCGGCGGCCAGGCCCATTTCCACGCCAGCCAGCGTGCCGCACAACGTCAGGTCATTGAAGTGGCCCAGATGCCCGATGCGAAAGATGCGGTCGGACAGCTGCCCCAGGCCCTGGCCCAGCGACATGTCGAAGCGGTCCAGCACCACCTTGCGCAAGGCGTCGGCGCCATGGCCGGCCGGCATCAGCACCGCCGTCAGCGCCGGGCTGTGGGCGGCCGGGTCCAGCGACAGCAATTCCAGCCCCCAGCCCTGCACGGCCAGCCGCGTGGCCTGCGCATGGCGCTGGTGGCGCGCGAAGACTTGCGGCAGGCCCTCGGCCTGCAGCATGGCCAGCGCCTCATGCAGGCCGTACAGCAGATTGGTGGACGGCGTGTACGGGAAATAGCCGCGTGCATTGGCGGCCAGCATCTCGTGCCAGTCCCAGTACGAGCGCGGCAGCCGCGCCGTGTCGGCCGCCGCCAGCGCGCGCGGCCCGATGGCGTTGAACGCCAGGCCGGGCGGCAGCATCAGGCCCTTTTGCGAGCCGGCCACGGTGACGTCGACGCCCCACTCGTCGTGGCGGTAGTCCACCGAGCCCAGGGATGAAATCGTGTCGACCATCAGCAAGGCCGGATGGCCCGCGCGGTCGATCGCGGCGCGCACCGCGGCGATGTCGCTGGTGACGCCGGTGGAGGTTTCGTTGTGCACCACGCAGACGGCCTTGATGGCGTGCTGGCTGTCTGCCGCCAGCCGCTCGCCGATGGCCGCCGCGTCCACCGGACGGCGCCAGTCGCCCGCCAGGCAGTCGACTTCCAGCCCCAGGCGGCCGGCCAGCTTGCGCCACAGGCTGGCGAAGTGGCCGGTTTCGGACATCAGCACCCGGTCGCCGGGCGACAGCGTGTTGACCAGCGCGGCCTCCCAGGCCCCGGTGCCGGACGACGGGAAGATCACCACCGGCGACTCGGTCTGAAACACGGGCTTCAAGGCCGCCAGCACCGCCAGCCCCAACTGGCCGAACATCGGTCCGCGGTGATCGATGGTGGGCTGGTCGATGGCGCGCAGCACCCGGTCGGGCACGTTGGTGGGGCCGGGAATCTGCAGGAAATGCCGGCCGGAACGGGAGGTGTCGAGGGGATGCATGCGTGGCCTTGGAGGGAATTTTTTGTATACCAGCGAAAGAGGCGCAGCGATTCGATGGCGCCGCAAGAACAGGCCCGGCAGCGCCATGCGCCACTCTATCCCATTGTTTTTAAGCCTATAAGCTAGGGTATTCACCCATGATGAAAGTCGTTGGCCGCGGTTTATAGTCCGAAAAAACACGGGGAATTTTTGTATACCAATGCGCAGCGATCCCAGCCTGATGCCGGACATCGAGCAGGCAGCCCCGGCTGCCGCCGCCGTCCCTGACGGGTCCTTGGCCGACCCGCCGCGCGCCGCCTCGGCCGCTGGCCGCACCCTGCCCGCCACCGTGGCCGGCCAGCTGCGCGAACGCATCATCCAGGGCGAATTCGCGCCCGGCGCGCGGCTGAACGAACGCACCTTGTGCGACCTGCTCGGCGTGTCCCGCACGCCGCTGCGCGAGGCGTTCCGCGTGCTGGCCGCCGAAGGCCTGGTGCGCATCGAACCGAACCGCGGCGCGCAGGTGGTGGCGCTGGGCATGGCCGACATCCGCGAGGCCTTCGAGGTCATCGGCGGCCTGGAAGCCATGTCCTGCCGGCTCGCCTGCGAGCGCGCCACCGACCAGGAAATCGCCGAGATCCGCGCACTGACCTTCGAGATGATGGCCAGCCACGCCCGCCGCGACCTGCCCACGTACTTTCGCACCAACCGCGACATCCACGAGCGCATCAGCCTGGCCGCGCACAACCACCTGCTCAAGCAGCTGTACGACGCGCAGAACGCACGCATCCAGAACCTGCGCTTTGTCTCGAACGAAGACCAGCGCAAATGGGACCAGGCCATGCGCGAACACGTCGACATGGCCGATGCCCTGGCAGCCCGCGACGCCGACCGCCTGGCCGGCATCATGCGCGAGCACTTGCGGCGCAAATGCGAAGCCGCGCTGAAAAGCCTGCCCGCCTCGCAGGTAAACCCGTCCGATTCTTCTTAGGCATCGCCCAGGCGCGGCGGCAAAACCTATAAGAATCGGGATGGCGCCCCCGAACCAGAGACGTTAGATACGCAGTACCGCAGTGACTGATTCATGTGAACAGATGGCCCGCTCGCCGTCCGGTTCATGCAGCACCCCGCAGTATTCCGTTCCACCGTTCTGGTCCACAGGAGTCTCGCCATGGCCGACCGCCGCCTCATTTCCGTTCCGTTCCCGTTCCCGTTGCGCGCGCCCGTGCGCGCCCTGGCCTGCCTGCTGCTGGGCGCCGCCGCGCTCACCGCGCTGCCCGCGCAAGCCGGCAAGAAAGACGACACGCTGCGCATGGCCTACGACCAGGCCCCCGAAAGCGTGGACCCCTATTTCAACAACGTGCGCGTCGGCGTCATCATCGCGGCCAACGTCTGGGACACGCTGCTGTACCGCGACCCGGTCACCAACGAGTACAAGGGGCAGCTGGCCAAGAGCTGGACGCAGGTCGACGACAAGACCATGGAATTCGAACTGCGCGAAGGCGTCAAATTCCACAACGGCGAGGAATTCGACGCCGACTCGGTCGTGTACACCCTGAACTACGTGGCCGACCCCAAGAACAAGGCGGTGACGCAGCAGAACGTGGCCTGGATCGACAAGGTCGAAAAGCTGGGCAAGTACAAGGTACGCCTGACCACCAAGGAGCCCTTCCCCGGCGCCAAGGAATATCTGTCCACTACCGCGGCCATCCATCCGGCCAAGTACTACCAGGAAGTCGGCCCCAAGGGCATGAACGCCAAGCCGGTGGGTTCGGGCCCGTACAAGGTGGTGGACTACCAGCCCGGCAAGTCCATCACGCTGGAACGCAACCCCGACTACTTCAAGGACTCGCCCAAGGCCCAGCCCAGGATAGGCAAGGTGGTCATCCGCTTCATCCCCGACCGCCAGACCCAGATGGCCGAGGTCATTTCGGGCGGTGAAGACCTGATCATGAGCGTGCCCAAGGACCAGGCCGAACAACTGGGCAGCCTGCCGCAACTGCAGATGGTCACCGGCAACACCATGCGCATCGTGTTCATGCAGATGAACATCCAGGACGGCACGCCCGCCCCGCAGCTGAAAGACGAACGGGTGCGCCGCGCCATCATCCACGCGATCGACCGAGAATCCATACTCAAGAACATCGTGGGCGAAGGCGGCGGGTTGATCAACGCCATCTGCACCCCGTCGCAGACCGGCTGCACGCAGGACGGCGTCACCACCTACAAGTACGACCCCGCGCTGGCCAAGAAGCTGCTGGCCGAAGCCGGCTACCCCAACGGCTTTGACATCGATCTGGTCGCCTACCGCGAACGCAACCAGACCGAAGCCATCATCAACTACCTGCAGGCCGTGGGTATCCGCGCCAAGCTCAATTTCCTGCAGTACGCCGCCATGCGCGACATGATCCGCGCCAACAAGGCGGCGCTGACCCACCAGACCTGGGCGTCCAACCTGGTCAACGATGTGTCCGCCTCCACCCCGGTGTACTTCGCCTTCGGCAATGACGACGTGACCCGCGATCCGCAGGTGCGCGACCTGCTGGAAAAGGGCGACCACACCATCGACAGCGCCGCCCGCAACGCGCTGTACAAGCAGGCGCTGGACCGGATCGCGCAACAGGCCTATGCGGTGCCGCTGTGGACGCTGCCGGCCTACTACGTGGCCACCAAGGACCTGAACGTCAAGCCCTACTCGGACGAGCTGCTGCGGTTCTGGGACATGAGCTGGAAGTAAGCACAACAGCCAGGCGGAGAAACACCCATGCTTTATTTCACGATCAGGCGGCTGGGCCTGGCGCTGCTGGTGGCGCTGACCGTGTCGGTGCTGGCCTTCCTGCTGCTGCACCTGTCGGGCGATCCGGCGGTGGCGCTGGCCGGCGAAGGCGCGCGGCAGGCCGACATCGACATGATCCGCAAGACCTACGGCCTGGACCGGCCCCTGGTGGTGCAATACGGCGACTGGCTGTGGCACATTCTGCAAGGCGATTTCGGCACCTCGGTGTATTTCAAGACCGAGGCCGGGCCGCTGATCCTGTCCAAGCTCAAGACCACGCTGCTGCTGGGCCTGGGCGCGCTGGCCTTCGCGCTGGCCATTTCCATCCCGCTGGGCGTGCTGGCCGCCCTTTACAAGGGCAGCTGGATCGACCGCGTCTGCCTGGCAGTGGCGGTGCTGGGGCAGGCGCTGCCCAACTTCTTCTTCGCGCTGATCCTGATCATGCTGTTCTCGATCTCGCTGCGGATCCTGCCGGTATCGGGCAGCGGCAGCTGGCAGCATTTCGTCATGCCGGCCATCGCGCTGGGCTACTACGTGGCGCCGGCCTTCATGCGGCTGATCCGGGCGGGCATGGTCGAAGTGCTGGCAGCCGACTACATCCGCACCGCCCGGGCCAAAGGCCTGCCGGCCCGCAAGATCATCTTCAAGCACGCGCTGCGCAACGCCATCGTGCCGGTGGTGGCGCTGGCGGCCGTGCAGCTGGGCTACCTGCTGGGCGGGTCCGTGGTCATCGAGACCATTTACGCGCTGGACGGCCTGGGCTACCTGGCCTACCAGAGCATCACCTACAAGGACTACCCCGTGATGCAGTTGATCGTGCTGCTCCTGTCCGTGCTGTATGTGCTGCTGACCCTGGCCTCCGATATCGCCAACGCGTGGCTCGATCCGCGCATCCGGGTGTCCTGACATGAATACCGCAACCCTCGCCCCCACCCCGCCCGAATTGACCGCCTCGGCCCTGCGCTGGCGCCGGCTGCGGCGCAACAAGGCGCTGCTGGCCGGCGGCGGCATCCTGCTGATCATCACGCTGATCGCGCTGTTCGCACCGTGGATCTCGCCGCACGACCCGTATTTCCAGGATCTGGCCTACCGCACGGCGCCGCCGGTCTGGTACGCCAAGGGCACCTGGCTGCATCCGCTGGGCACCGACCAGTTGGGCCGCGACTACCTGTCGCGCCTGTTCTACGGCGCCCGCATCTCGCTGCTGATCGGGGTGTCCGTGGCGCTGCTCTCGGGGCTGATCGGCACCGCGATGGGCATGGCGGCCGGCTACTTCGGCGGCAAGGTCGACATGGCCGTGTCGTTCCTGGTCACCACGCGGCTGTCCCTGCCCGTGATCCTGGTGGCGCTGGCCACCGTGGCCATCGTGGGCGGATCGCTGTGGGTAGTGATCCTGGTGCTGGGCCTGCTCAAGTGGGACCGCTACGCCGTCGTCATGCGCAGCGCCACCCAGCAGGTGCGGGCGCTGGAATACGTGTCCGCGGCCCAGGCGGCGGGCGCGTCCACCTGGCGCATCGTCTGGGGCGAGGTGCTGCCCAACGTGGTGCCGCAGCTGATCGTCATCGCCACCCTGGAAGCCGCCAGCGCCATCTTGCTGGAGGCCTCGCTGTCGTTCCTGGGCCTGGGCGTGCAGCCGCCGCTGCCGTCCTGGGGTCTGATGATCTCCGAAGCCAAGGCCTATATGTTCTTTTCGTTCTGGCTGATCGCCATTCCGGGGTCGGCCCTGGCGCTGCTGATCTTCGCGATCAACCTGGCGGGCGACGGCCTGCATCAACTCCTGACGCCTGAAGAGAGGGCCTGACCATGAGCGCCACAGACATCGTGCTGGACGTGCAAGGTCTTACCGTGGACATCGCCACTCCGCGCGGCACGCTGCATGCCGTACGCGACGTGTCCTTCCAGGTGGCGCGCGGCGAAACGCTGTGCCTGGTGGGCGAATCCGGCTGCGGCAAGTCCATGACCTCGCTGGCCGTGATGGGCCTGCTGCCCAAGGCCGCGCGCCGCAGCACCCGCCGCCTGGCGGTGCTGGGCGAAGACCTGTCCGCCGCCCGGGCGCGGCGCGTGAACGCGCTGCGCGGCAACAAGATGGCCATGGTGTTCCAGGAACCCATGACCGCGCTGAACCCGGCCTACCCCATCGGCGACCAGTTGACCGAGCACTATATCCACCACCGCCAGGCCAGCGCGCGGCAGGCGCGCGACCGCGCCGTGCAATTGCTGGAGAAAGTCGGCATCGCGTCGGCGGCGCAGCGCCTGGGCCAGTATCCGCACCAGTTGTCCGGCGGGCTGCGCCAGCGGGTCATGATCGCCATGGCGCTGATGTGCGGCCCCGAGCTGCTGATCGCCGACGAGCCGAGCACCGCGCTGGACGTCACCATCCAGGCGCAGATCCTGCGGCTGCTGGCCGATCTGCAGGCCGAGCTGGGCATCGCCATGGTGCTGATCACGCACGACCTGGGCGTGGTCGCCCGCATTGCCCGGCAGGTGGCCGTGATGTACGCCGGCCAGATCGTCGAAGAAGGCCCGGTCGCCAGCCTGTTCGCCGCGCCACGCCACCCTTACACGCAGGGCCTGTTGGGCTGTATTCCCGTGCCCGGGCGCACCGCGCCGGGCCAGCCGCTGGGCACCATCCCCGGCGTGGTGCCGTCGCTGGTGGGCGATCTGCGCGGTTGCGCTTTCATCGACCGCTGCAGCCACGCCCAGCCGCAATGCCGCGACACCGTGCCGGTGCATGGCCACGCCCCCGGACAGCAATGGCGCTGCATCCTCACGCCCGGAGCGGCGGCATGAACGCGACGTCGATACCCGATTTCCGCCCGGCTTCCGCCTCGACCGCCGCCCCCTCGGCCTCGCAGGACGCGCGCCACGTTCCGTTGCTGCAGGCCGATGCCGTCAGCCGGCAGTTTTCCATCCGCACCGGCCTGTTCCGCCCGCCCACCACGTTGCAGGCCGTCAATGGCGTCGATCTCGCGGTGCCGCGCGGGTCGGTGCTGGGCATCGTGGGCGAATCGGGCTGCGGCAAATCCACCCTGGCGCGGGTGCTGCTGGGCCTGATCCCGCCGACCCAGGGCGCGATCCGGCTGGACGGCCAGGACATCCGCCAGATGAGCCGGCGCGCGCTGGCCCGCCGCGTGCAGCCGATTTTCCAGGATCCGTATTCGTCGCTGAACCCGCGCCGCTCGATCGCGTCCATCGTCTCGCTGCCGCTGGAGGTGCATGGCATCCCCAACCCCGGCATGCGCCTGGCCATCGACATGCTCGAACGCGTGGGCCTGCCGCCGCGGCTGGCCCATAACACGCCGGGGCAGCTGTCCGGCGGCCAGCGCCAGCGCGTGGCCATCGCCCGGGCGCTGGTGATGCACCCCGAACTGGTGATCTGCGACGAGCCCACCTCGGCCCTGGACGTGTCGGTACAGGCGCAGATCATGAACCTGCTGATGGACCTGCGGCGGGAATTCAACCTGACCTATGTTTTCATCAGCCACAACCTGGCGGTGGTCGAGCACATCGCCACCCACGTGGCCGTGATGTACCTGGGCCGCGTCGTGGAATCCGCGCCCACCGAGCGCCTGTTCCACGACCCGCGCCATCCATACACCCAGGCGCTGCTGGCGTCGGTGCTGACGCCCGAGCCGGGGCTGGGCATTCCCGACACCGGCCTGGGCCTGGCGTTTCCCGACCCGCTGCATCCGCCCACCGGCTGCCCCTTCCACCCGCGCTGCCGCCATGCCATGCCGCAATGCAGCCAGGACCGGCCGGCGCTGGCCGCCCGCGACGGCGCGGTGGTGGCGTGTCATCTGTATCCCGCGGATGACGCAAGCACGGCCAGCCCGCGCGTCGCGCCCGCGCCGGGCTGATCAAGCGCGGCGCGCGCCGCAATGAAACGCCGGCGCGGTGCCGCGTCAACCCGTGCCGCGCGCGCGCAGAAAATCGATGAATTGCCGCACCTTGGCACCGACGTGCCGGGTATCCGGGTAGATCGCGTAGACCGGCTGCGGCGGCAGCGCGTACGACGGCAGCACCCGCCGCAGCTCGCCCCGCGCCAGGGGCTCTTGCAGCAGCCAGTCGGGCAACGCCGCCACGCCGCAGCCCGCCACCGCGAACGCCAGCAGCGCCGACGCGGTATCGGCCTGCGCCACCGGCGCCACCCGCAGCTCGTGTTCGCGCCCCTTGCTGTCGGCCAGGCGCCAGCGATCACTGCGGCCGGCGCGATTGGCCAGCCACGGCATGGCGGCCAGCGCCTGCGCCGTGCGCGGCACACCGTGGCGGGCCAGCAGGTCGGGCGACGCCACCAGCAGCAGCTTGAATTCCCCGATGCGCGCGGCGCGATGGCGCGAGTCTTGCTGGGCGCCCACGCGGATGGCCAGGTCCAGCCGCGCCGAGATCAGGTCCGCGTGCGCCGACCCGGCCTGGTAATGGATGCGCAACGCCGGATGCCGCCGTGCAAACGCCGCCAGCGCCGGCGCCACCACGCGATTGCCGTAATCCACGCTGGCGGTGACGCGCAGGCTGCCGGACAGTTCGCCCTGGCCCGCGCGCGCCTGGTCCACCGCGGCCTCGGCCTGGCGCAGCAGGCCGGCGCATTCGGCGTAGAAGCCCTGCCCCGCCTCGGTCATGGCCAACCGCCGGGTGCTGCGCACCAGCAACGCGACGCCCAGCTCCTGTTCCAGCTGCTTGATATGGAAGCTGACCACCGCCTTGGTCGTTCCCTGCGCCAGCGCCGCGGCGGTGAACGAGCCGGCATCCACCACAGCCACGAACATTGCCAGCCGATTCAGGTTGATCATGGGCAGCCTCGTAGTATTGTCAAAAAATCACGAACAGTATATCTAGTGGATAGGGCTTCTTTGGAGACAATCTGATTTCTAGAATGGCGCTCCGTGATCGGCATGCCGGACGCCTTTGCGCGGCCCGCAAGGCGCCTCGCGCCAGACGCTGGATCCCTCCCCCGATGTCCCATTGAGGCGGGCGCCTTGCTCCAGGGCGCCGCGCCGGAGTCCGTATTTCATGCCTGATTTTTCCGAACGCTGCCGCCTTGCGGCGCACACCGCCCACGCCCTGATCGAACAATGGATCGGCCGCGCCGACCTGCCGGCTGATGCGCTGCCACGTCTGCTGGCGCATTTTTCCGATGACTTCCGCATGATCACCACCGACGGCCAGCGCCTGCCCGACGGCGCGCTGCCCGGCCTGTTCGCGCGCCTGGCCGGCAGCCGCCCCGGCCTGCGCATCCACATCGACGAACTGGCCGTGGTGCACGCCGGCATGGATTCGGCCCTGTTGACGTACCGCGAGTCCCACGCCTGGCATGGCGGCGCCACCGTGCGCCGTGCCACCGCCAGTTTCGTCGCGGCTGACGACGGCCGCCCGCTATGGCAGCACCTGCATGAAACCTGGGCGGCAGGCACGCCATAACGCACGGGCATAAGCAAGCGCGGAATCAATCGTTTGCGGGAGACGGCCGGACCGGTAGAGTCCAACGCCGTTTATCCCTTCATGAATCCGCCGCTACATGTCTATCCGCCACACCGCCCACCGCCTCGCCCAATCCGGCATCCGCACCCGCCGCGCCATCCTGATGGCGCTGACCACCGCCCTGGCGGGTGCGGGCCTGGGCACCGCCCACGCGGAACAACGCGTCATCCGCATCGTCGTGCCCTACGGCACCGGCGCCGTGCAGGACACCATCGCCCGCGCCATCGGCGACGAGCTGGGTCAGGCATTGAATGCGTCGATCGTGGTGGAAAACCGCGCGGGCGCCGGCGGCACCGTGGGTACCGCCCAGGTGGCGCGCGCCACGCCCGACGGCAATACCTTGGTGCTGGCCGCGGCCAGCCACCATATTGCCGGCTATCTGTACAAGAACCTGAACTACGACCCGTACAAGGATTTCACCGGCGTGGCGTATATCGGCAACACCGGCTACATCATCCTGGCGTCCGCCGGCTTGAAGGCCAGGAACACGGCGGAATTCATCCAGGCGGTCAAGGCCAAGCCCGGCGCCTACGATTACGCGTCGGCCGGCAACGGCAGCGCCTCGCATCTGGGCATGGCTTCGTTCCTGACCGGCGCCGGCGCGCAGATGCAGCACATCCCGATGAAGTCCACGGGCGACGCCGTGACCGAGCTGCTGGCTGGCCGGGTGCAGGCCATCACCGCCGCGACCATCGGCGTGACTGCCTACCGCAACGACCCGCGCGTGGTGTTCCTGGCCTACACCGGCGCAAAGCGCTCGCGCTTCGCGCCGGACCTGCCGACCGTGGCCGAAAGCGGCCTGCCCGGCTACAGCTTCGATTCCTGGCTGGGTCTGTTGGCGCCGGCCGGCATCGCGCCCGCCGAGCGCGACAAGATCAATGCCGCCGTCAACAAGGTACTGGCCGACCCCAAGGTGCAGACCCGCCTGGCGTCGCTGGGCGTGGAAGCCGAAGCCAAGTCGCCCGCGCAATTCCAGGCGTTGTTGAAGGCGGATTGGGACGCGGCAGGCAAGCTGGTGGCCGCGTCGGGCGCCCGGGTCGAATAGCGTCGGCACGCTCGCCCCGGCCGGGGCGCGCGCCTGGATCGACTTGCCTGCTCGGACCGAGTCGCCTGTCCGGACCCCGAGCCGCCTGTCCGGATCGACTCGCCTGCCCGGATCGACTCGCCTGTCCGGGTCGACTCGCCTGTCCGGGTCGGATCACCTGCCGGGAGCCAACACGGCACAGCCGCCTTGCCGCCCCTTTCAGCGCTGGCGCACGCCTTCCAGGAACATCGTCGTGATGAAGTCGGCCAGCGCTTCGCGCTGCTGCTCGTCCGGCGTCTGGCGCGTGAAGCGTTCGATCACGCCCATGAAGGCATGCGCCAGCCATTGCGGCGGAATGTCCTGGCGGAACAGCCCGGCGCGCTGCTCGATGCGGACGTTCTCGGCGATCATGGTGACCAGCTCATCCTTGAGCGTCTCGGCCGCGTCGACCTGGAAGAAGCCGATACGGGTCAGGTTGGGGTCTTCCTGCAGGATGGCCAGCCAGTTGCAGACACCGCGCCGAATGCGCACATCTTGCGGCAAGCCTTGCAGATCGTCGTCGAGCCGCGCCTGGCAGACTTCTGTCCGCAGCCGCTGCGCGAACATGCCCACGAGCTCGTCGTAGGCCGCCTGCTTGCTGGCGAAGTATTGGTAGAACACGGGTTGCGTCACGCCTGCCCGGGCGACGATGTCGCTGATCCGGGTATGCTGGAAGCCGCGTTCGGCGAACTCGGCCGCCGCCACTTCCAGGAGTTGCAACCGTGTGCGTTCGCCTTTGGTCAAACGCTTTTCGGGCGGTAATGAGGGGGGTAGTGCCGTCGTCATCGCGTGAAATTACTATCCTTCCAATTTTTTTGCCATACATTCCTGCATACATAGAAACGCCCAATGTTGCGATTGTTGCGCACTCTCCTCATTTGTTGCGCCGCAGCGTTTACCGCAACGCTGTCCGGCTGCATTCCCTACCCGGTCTACAAGACCTTGCAGCCCGATGCGACCATCACCGTTCTCGACGAAGCATCGCAACCCGTGGCCGATGCGCGGGTGGTCCTGATCGCGGCCGCCTACCCCTACGGTTTTGACCGTTTTCGCGCGGAAAAGCGCACGGCTGCCGATGGCCGCGCCCAGTTCGACGCGCGTCACGAATGGCGCATGGAAGTCCTGGCCATCCATGGTTCCGAAGTCTTTTTCTGGAACTGGTGCGTCGAGAAACCCGGCTACGGCACCTATGCCACGCACGACGGCGGTGCTGATAAGTTTGACAACAATCTTGTCATCAAGCTGAGCCCCGGAGAGTCGCGTTCCTGCAACAGCACGCGCGAATCGCCCTTCATGCGCGGCGATGGCGCGACTGCGGACAAGCCCCGGTCCGGCCTGGCGGCACCCGCCAGCGGGCGCCCGGCCGCGGACGACGCAGGCGACCTTGCGGCCGAGACGCGCCCAACCGCCGTAAAGCCCTGAAATCACTTGAAATTTTCGTAGTTCTTGACACAACTATCGCGCGCTGGCGGCGTTACAGTACGGTATCGCCACCCGCACCCGATGCAATGCGGGCGTGGCGACCGAGGAGCAAGATCATGAAGCGGTTCACAGGTCGGATGGTCAGCGTTGCGCTGGCATTGGCCCTAGCAAGTTCCCCCGCCTTCGCCGGCGGCTACCGGGGCGGCCACGGCGGCTATCACGGTGGCTACCACGGCGGCGGTTATCACCATTCCCACGGCGGCGGCAGCAGCGGCTGGTGGGTCGGCGGCGCGCTGGCGCTGGCGGCCACCGGGCTGATCCTGGCGGCCAATTCCGGCCCCACCTACGTCCAGACGGCGACGTACGCGCCGGGCGTGGCCTACTACAGCCCGCCCGTCTACGCCGCGCCGGTCTATGAAGCGCCGCCCGTGTATACGGCGCCGCCGGTGTATGCCGCGCCCGAGCCGCAATACGCCCCGGTCCAATACACCGCCGCGGCCCCGGTCAACAAGGCCCAGGCCAACGCATCGAACGAATGCCACCGCTGGGCCATGAACCAAAGCGGCTACGACCCGGCCACCATCTCGCAATGGACCACGCAGGTCATGGTGGACACCTACAACCGCGCGCTGGATTCCTGCATGAACAGCCGCGGCTACCGGGCCAACTGAGCCCTGTTGACGCTGCAAGCAACCGGCCCCGGCATCCCCACAGGATGCCGGGGCCGATGTCATTGATGCAGCGTCGGCGGCGTTCAGTCGCGCCGGCCGCCCCAGCCGCGCCACGCGAAGAAGGCACAAGCCAGCAAGGCCAACGCGGCCGGCAGGACCCAGACGAACCCCGAATCCGTGTACACCACCCCGTCCACCGGGTCGTAGTAGCGACCCAGTTCGTTGAAATCCCACTTCAGGTACATCGCGTACCAGAGCCAGAGAAAGAACGCGGCAAATGCCAGGGACACCGCCGCGCCGACCCGCGCCAGCAGCCGCCCCCGCCCCATGCCGGCCAACAGGCGCCACGCCGACAGCACCCCGGCCGCCACGGCCACCAGCACCAGCCAATCGCCCACGTTAACGCCCATCGCCGGCCTCCAGGCGGGCCAGACAGGCGTCGGCCTCTTGCCATTGATGTTCGCTGAACACGCGCAGACCGGCGTCGGCCAGCAAGCGGGCGGTCACGCCCACCCCCGGCTGCTTCACGCCCGAAAAACTGCCGTCATAGACATAGCCGCTGCCGCAAGACGGGCTGCCTTCCTTGAGCACCGCAATGCGGATGCCCTGCTTGCGCGCCGCGGCCAGGGCCTCGTGCGCGCCGCTGACGAACGGCAAGGTTGCATCTTCACCGGACACGGCCATCACGCGGGCGCGTCCGGCCAGCACCGCGGCGGCGTCGGCGCCGGGTTCGATCTCGGCGGGCGGTCGCGGGATGGGCAGGCCGCCCGCCACTTCCGGACAGACCGACACCACCCGGCCGGCATCAAGCCAGCCGGCCAGCACGGCGTGGTGGGCGGGCACCGCGCGGCCGTCGTACCGCACGGGTTTGCCCAATAGACAGGCGCTGACTAGAACATATTGCATGGTGCATCCGGCAAACGATACGCGTCCGGCAACACGGCCTGACGCGCATCACAGGGCTTGGGCCCGACAATGCCCAATGATAGAACACCGGCCTGCGAAGGCGGACCGCGCGGCGCTTGTCTTGCGGCATGCCTGGCGACGTCAGGCGACAGCCAGACCGGCCCCTCCGCGACACGCCAGGCATGGCCGGGCGCAGGCGCGCAACGGCGCGCCTTGCGCTACTGCGCGTCCAGCCACTGGCGCAGCGCCGGGTCGCGCACCTGCAGTACGTCGAACAGGCCCAGCGCGCGCAACGCGGGCAAGGCGTCTTGCATATCGCGGGCGGCTTGCTCGCGGGCTGCGGGCGCGGCGCTGGCATCGCCCCAGACTCGCGCATTGGCCAGAAAGGCGCCAACCGTGCCCTTGCGCACGGCCACGCCCTGGAAACGGCCAACGTCCTGATCGTCCGGCAACACATCCTGTGCTTTCATGGTTTTCTCCTGTTGAAGGGCACAGGCCCCACGATAGGCGCATGGAAACGGCAAATCTGCGGTAACTTGGTCAATCAATACCGTATTTGTGCCAAACCCATCGCCCAGCATGAAACCGTCCGCCCCCCAACCCCTGATCGCACCCGCCCTTGCCGGGACGCCCGGCGGGCCACGGCTGTTGGCCGTGCGCCGCCATGACGCGCAGATACGCCACACCGCCCTGCACCAGCATGCGCGCGGCCAGTTGTTTGGCGCGTATCGCGGCTTGTTGACGGTCTACGCCGGCGACCGGCAATGGGTGGCGCCCGCCGCGCACGCGATCTGGATTCCGCCCGATTGCCCGCACGGGCTGCGCTCGCATGGCCCGTATGCGGGCTACAGCGCGTACCTGAGCCTGGCGGCGTGCGCGGACCTGCCGGCCGAACCCTGCGCGCTGCACGCGTCGGCGCTGCTCTTGGCGGCGGTGGAGCGCGCCGCCCGGTGGGCTGACGAGGCGCGCGGCCCGGATGGCAAACGGCCCCGGCATCAGGCAATCCTTGGAGATGACTGGCCGGATCAGGATCCTGCCCGCGGACGCATTGTGGACTTGGTCCGCGATGAAATCCGCACCCTGCCGCGCGCCGGCAAGGGGCTGACGCTGCCACGCGACGCCCGCTTGCAGCGGCTGGCGCTGGCCTTGTCCGGCGACACGTCCGACACCCGCTCGCTGGCGGCGTGGGCCGACGCGATCGGCATGGCGCCGCGCACGCTGGCGCGCCGATTCCTGGCGGAAACGGGTCTGACGTTGGGCGCCTGGCGCCAGCAGGCCCGCTTGATGCGGGCCCAGGAAATGCTGGCGGCCGGCCGCAGCGTGACGGCCGCAGCGCTGGAATCGGGCTATGACAATGTCAGCGCTTTCATCGCCATGTACAAGCGCGAATACGGCGTGACGCCCGGTCGGCACAAGATCCAGGCGGGTGGACACGCGTAGCACGACGGCGCCGGCCGGCCAGGCGCGGTCAAATCACCGCGCCGGCTCGTTGGACGGGTCAGGGCCTGCCAACACCAAAAGCAGCCTCGCACTGACAGGTCATCGGCCAGCCCGGCTTTCAGTGTTACCCGGCCCTATTCGGCGTCGGCAGCCTTGCGCGGACGGCGTGCGCGGGTAGCGGTCTTGCGCGCCGGCTTGGCC
>NZ_JAELTJ010000448.1 GCF_016428805.1 Achromobacter sp. ASV32 | reverse complement strand
ACGTTGGTCTTTTCTCGTAATGCCCGAGCCCGAGCAGCAAGTAGTTCCGGTGGAGGGCAATGTGAGAAGTTTAGTTGCGCACCAAACAGGCTTCGTGCAAATCCCGACTTGCTTGGTGGTGAAGGGCTAGTCCGTCTCTTTTTCGCTGGAGGTGGTCGTGGCGCAGCTGTCGAGGACGCTGTTCCCTGCTGCATGATCTGCTGGCGTGCTTCGTATGGTGAATGAGCTGGTATATTGGCCCGACCTATTCGGCCTGGGCTTTGAACAATATTACTTAGTGAAATATGCGGTCGATGCTGTGCAGGAGCTGTTCGGGCCTGTCCCTGATCGGGTATACTCGCGGCTACGGAGCTTGCTGGAGTCCGTCTCGACTTCGAAGCAGCAATCTGCCGCCTCTTTTCTACCTCCCATGCCCTCTTGTCAAGGATTTCGGTCAAATCCTGTTGTCGCTCGCCTATAC
>NZ_JAELTJ010000447.1 GCF_016428805.1 Achromobacter sp. ASV32 | reverse complement strand
CAGCTGACGCCCCCAAAGCTTTCATCAGCGTTCTTGCTGCACTTTTAATCACAATGATTGCCATCGCGGTGCAGCACCCCGGGCATGGTGTCAAGGCGACTGTGGATAATCCCTTTTACAAAGCCTTCCTTGCTGTCACCAACATTGTCTTTGCATATGGTATGCGCCTGAATCCGCCCTGAAGAAGCTTGCACTCACAACTGTTACAACATTTAGCCGGGCACGTTGCGTTTTTCGGCTTCATCTCCGAAATGGAAAAACCCGAAGACTACCCAAAGGCTCTGTACCTTCTTCAAGGTCTCGATACAATATTATATGTCATTGCCGCTGTTGTCATCTATGTCTATGGCGGTGACGAGGTCAAGTCCCCTGCCTTGGGATCAACTTCGCCTCTGATTAGCAAGATTGCCTACGGAATCGCAATTCCAACAGTAAGTATCGCACTTCAGGCTGCCCATCAA
>NZ_JAELTJ010000446.1 GCF_016428805.1 Achromobacter sp. ASV32 | reverse complement strand
AGGCTGAATCCTGCAGCGGCAGCAAATGGGTTGGCGGCGACAATCGAAACGGTGCTGAGATAGGCTCCCAGAGCCGGCCCAAAGGTGAATGCAATGGAAAAGCAAGCGCCGATAATAGCCATTGTAGATCCGCGGCTAGCCTCGTCAGAGATGTCGCTGGCCATGGCAGTAGCAAGCTGGACATTGCCCTCAGAAAGGCCACCAACGACGCGACTCGCGACAAATGTTCGAAAATCGACAGCGGCGACCCAGAGCAACACGGAGAGAATGTTGCCGCACATGGACGCGAGCAGCGCCTTTCGTCGGCCGAAACGGTCAGAAAACTTCCCAATTAGAGGCGAGGCAATGGCTTGGAGCAGCCTAGAGACGAAAAAGTTAGCGGTTGCAACTGAGCTTATTGACCACAACTGCAGATGCGTACGAGAACATGGAGCCCAAAGCTCCGCCCAGCAGGACGATAT
>NZ_JAELTJ010000445.1 GCF_016428805.1 Achromobacter sp. ASV32 | reverse complement strand
CGATGACGAGCTTGGATGCAGAAATGTCGCTTTAATGCAATATGCATGATCATTACTGACGAGCAGTGCATCTCATTAACAAGCGGTGCCGGTGCGCAGCAGTGGTACAGAGATATTACGTGACACCTCCTGTTCTGAAGCATGACACCATCGGCGGGCCACTTCTGGCCCATGCTCATGGTGACCGCGTGTTTAGCGCCATGTCGGACATCACCTCCACCGAGAAATTCTCTACAGTGCTCGTAGCCGGCAGGTACATTGCGGCATGGTTTCCTTTGTCTGCAAAAGTCTCTACACCGGCCTCTGTGATTGCCAAGTCTTGCACTTGAATTGAACAGCTTACTAGCGATCCCCAAGCTAAGGACCAGTTCGGCTTGTCCCTAATAGCGGGGGGCAATGTCCCAGCCAAGAAGACACTCCACTACCAACAGTAGACGACGCAGCAGGTAAGAATCTGAACA
>NZ_JAELTJ010000444.1 GCF_016428805.1 Achromobacter sp. ASV32 | reverse complement strand
CTTATAAGCAGCTCTTGAGGTCTAGAACGCAAGATCTCAGTGAGGGCCAGGTCGATGACAGTGAAGGCCGACGGCGGTCTCAGAGGCAGCGGAAGCGGGTTGACTTCCCCGACAAAGTGTCTTGGAAGAACTTTTGCGCGGAGCGGAGTATTAAGCACAAAATTACCATGACTCTCCGGTCGCTAGCCGGAAAAGGACGCCGAGTTCGACCACAGCAGGGCCAAGCAAATGGCGATGCGGAGGCAGACGTGCACAACGGAAGGACGGGCCCAGCGGAGCAACGCTCCGAACAAAAGGCAGCAGAAATGCATGCAGTGACACCAGAACCCACAGTGACGGGTTTACAAGAGACTGCAATGGCTCTCACAGCCTGCAGTCTTGCAACGCCTGATGCATCGTCCGACAATGAGGCGTCCACAAAAAGGCATAACACTGAGACATACGACGAAGACTGCCTGCTC
>NZ_JAELTJ010000443.1 GCF_016428805.1 Achromobacter sp. ASV32 | reverse complement strand
CGTACGAGCACACAAGCACTGGGAAAGAACAAACGCTCTTCTCAAACATCATAGTACAGCATACCATTGATGTCATTCCATCAACACATCCCCTGTGCCTGTGACGGGTCCCTGGATTCCGGCGGGCTATTCTCAGTTCCGTCAGCCCTAAGACGCCAATGCTTGCTGCGCCGAGTTGTGGCTGTCGCCCGAGATGACAGAAGGAAGCGGCCGTAAGGCGGAAGTATGAGACGCTCGCGTGGGCTTGCTAATACGTTCCTGCAGTAGTACATTATCAGACTAAGGCCTGATCTGCCTTGCTTACTGAGTGCGTTTCCGAGCCTGCACATTACTCTTTCGAGTCTCTCCACTTAGACATAGTGCAGGCACCAGCGTTTGGCCTTTTAAGTCACTTGTCCAACAGACTTGGCATGCCACACTGTCATAATGCCAAATTCTCTAATGCTAGCTTCATTCCTAACC
>NZ_JAELTJ010000442.1 GCF_016428805.1 Achromobacter sp. ASV32 | reverse complement strand
ACGTATTACTGGTGTAGTTTATGATGATAGAATGAGGCAGCCAGCTTGATAAAGTATTAACATGAAATTTGTCATGTCTCTATTTTATTTTTATTTTCAGTCAAGTAGACACTGTTTCTGCGTACTTCTACTGCCACTACACTGGCTTTTTTGTGCTTCGTACCGGTGATGCGACTGCCTTTCTCGGCCCAGCACATAGCCGTCACAGCCGCGGAGACGGCCCCGCCACCGCACGCACCGGCCGTTGCATGGTGTAGTGGGTCAGATCTGCCTTGTTGGAGGAAAATACGGCTGTCTAGATGGGATGCATCTCATTGACCGAAAATCGACTAATCGTATCATTTCCATGTGGAAAGGGGCATGAGTTTAGGCTGATCTGCGTAGAGGATTTAATATACCGCATGAATCAGCTGTTTCTCTTAAAAAGTCTCATCAACTGTCCCTACCTCATCATCTTCACCC
>NZ_JAELTJ010000441.1 GCF_016428805.1 Achromobacter sp. ASV32 | reverse complement strand
GAATACAGGAGCCAGCACAAGCAGCCGATCTTGCCACCATAAGAGACGTACATATGTAGTCACCCCTTCAATACATGTTTACCAAGAGCCCATCCATTCAGATTCAAGTACATTCGCCACGCCCTTGAAGTCACCAGAATGAACAGCCCATCGACACGCAGAGTCTTAGTCAAGACCACTCTCAGTAATTCGTGGGGAATCTGCTCCACGGCTAATCCTCGCACCACCGACACAGCTAACCAATCACAGCCCAGCTATTTCGGACCCAGAAACCACCATCCATCCCAACGTCAAGCAATTCCCACAACACCCGCCACAGGCGACTTTTAACCAGACCATCTCCTCTCCGCCACAGTCGTCCTCCCCGACGACTGTCGAACTCGACTTTGCCATTTCGCCGTAGAGGAATTGGTTCATCTCGAGCAATTTCTCTTCCTTAATCCCCATCGCACCCGTCTACGA
>NZ_JAELTJ010000440.1 GCF_016428805.1 Achromobacter sp. ASV32 | reverse complement strand
AGCCTAGGGCGTGCTTGTTGTGTAGCTTGTTGCCTGTCGTTGTGCCTTCGACGTCGGGAGGGACGTAGCGGCCCATGTTGAAGCCCTGCATTGTGCCGGTTGGTGGCCCGGGGGGCCCGTGTACCTTATGGTAGTTGAGGGTAGCAGGATGTAGGGGGTTATATGTGTTGGTATTTGGAGGTTGGAGGTGCGATGGTTTGATGGTGCTGCGAGTTTTTGGTTGTGGAAGAGAGTTTCAAGGTGTGGCGTTGGGGGGGGATGTGTTAGGCTAGAATCCGCGTGCGGCAGTGGCGTCATAAACGATGGTTGACAACGCGCAGCTTACAATAAATCCAACAGTAGGACATGCTGAAGAAGAAAAAAAAACAATTAATAAACGTACAATCAAATTAATTTGAAGCAAAATTCAGTTTTATAGGTGTTCGTTGCAACTTCTCATCTAGATAGTCCACATCTCCTAGA
>NZ_JAELTJ010000439.1 GCF_016428805.1 Achromobacter sp. ASV32 | reverse complement strand
CTTCTTGGTTGGGCCATCCTCGCCCTCGGTGCCATCTTCATAGCCTGACGTGCTTCCTTCGAGAGGCTTCTTCCTTGGTCGTCCACGTGGCCTGCCTGTTGGCTGCCTTTTCCTTGGTGCTCTGTTTGAAGCTCTACTTGACGGGCGAGATGAGCCGCCCTGCGTATTTGGTGCTGAGCCAGGATCAACGGGGATAGGTGCCACTCGCTGCACTTCGTTTGCAGGAGGGTTTTGTTGGGAGGCCGGGCCAAACGAATCTCGTCTATCCATGGTCGCGGGAAGGCCTTGAGACACGGCTGGCGAGGCAACGCGCGAAACGTGTTGCTGCTGGCCAATCTGTGGGTTGCTCTGGATGAAAGAGTTCCATTCTGCTGTGCCGCCTGGCGTCATCGCCATGTCCATAGACCGACCGGCCGACATGTCAAAGTTGTCTGTTGACCACTGAGGCTTGGGTGAGCTCGCC
>NZ_JAELTJ010000044.1 GCF_016428805.1 Achromobacter sp. ASV32 | reverse complement strand
CGTACAGATTGGTCGGAAGACGCACGCTGCGTAGCATCCGTCTTGATCTGACCATCACGGTAGACCAAGTCGTCGCCAATGATGACGCCGACGTAGTCCAATTCCAGGCCTTGACAGGTGTGGATGCAGCCCACTTCCTGGACAGAGCCGGGCTTGACGATCCATAGGCTCCCGTCTGTGCTGAGGTTCCAGCGCTTTTGATAACCGAATTGGGATAGTTCGATGTCCCACGCTGCGGGGTTCTTCTTGCTTGGCCAAGGCCAGCAATAGCCGGCAACAACGCGAGATCGGTTATTCAGCCGGTTTTTCGCAGCAATGAGGTCATGCATTTCGGTCGGGCTATCAAATACCCGGAAATCGTAGTCAGTTGGGTCTAGCACTGGATTGGCCGTGGGTCGAATTTCCAGCGTGTTGTCCAGCCAGGCGAGATAGCCTTCCGAACCATTGCATCGAAATTGCGACGTCAACTCCAGTTCCGTAATTTCGGCGCCCTGCGCTTTGGCCTGATTTTTCAGTTCTTCGGTGTGACCAATATCAAAGATCGTGACCCGTTGATCGTCGTCCGTAAAGAAGACAGTGCAGCGCGCTGACCGGATGATCTCCAAAACCTGATTCTCGCCCATGTTGCGATAGAGGCCACTCTTCTCGTTAAGTCGGTGCGCTTCATCCACCAACAGAACGTCATGGCTATCGGGCGTGTCGTCAGTGAAAGATCCTGAGCCGCTGAACAGGTTGCCAAGTCGAGTCTTGGTAAATGTACCCGTCAACTTGGCTTGAAACACCTCTCGGGGGGCGCGATTCTTCGTCACATATCGTGCGTTGCGCTGCTGGCCTATAAGTGCGGCTAAAAGATTTATGGCAAGAACCGACTTGCCGGTGCCAGGGCCTCCTCGGACGATGATGACCTGCTTCTGCGCGCGCGAGCGGGCTTCTATCTGCAGAATGGACTCGTAAACAACCTTTTGCTGATCAATAAGCACGAACTCGCTCTTGCCCTGCATCAGGCCCGTCACATAGTCCATCAGGCTCTTCGATGGCTGGATGCGACCACGTTCGATGGCATAAAGCGACTTCAAGCGATCGCCGCGTCGCACATGCTTGCTGATGAATCGGCTGAGCTTATCCTTGTCACTTTTTAGAAAGAGGGGAGCCCGCTCCATGTGCGGCTCGTAGTGCGGATGGTCGATCTGACCATCGCGAGGATGATTGTGCAAATAAGCGCATGGGTGCAGGCGGATGCCTTGTTCATGAACGGCCGCGTTGAGATCTTCAAGCCGCGCTGCGTACGACCAGGCTTGATACGAGGGGTGAGGGCCTTCTACCTCGGCGCTACGCCCACCCCGTCGTGCCCAGACAACCCCATCCTTGCTGTTGTATCTGGAAGTCGACCACTGCTTCAATTCGACGATAACGACCTTTGGGCATCCTGTGTCGTCTTCTCCCGTGACCATGAAATCGATACGCTGTGAACTACGGGGGAGCTGGTACTCGATGGCGATACCGGCGTCGTCTGGAATTTCAGCATCCTGAAGCACTTTGGCCATTTCGAACAACGAGCTTCGCCACGAACGCACTTCGCTTTCTCCGCCACCGGCGACACCGGCATGGCGGACATGGCGCAGCATGATGTCCTCGATGTCATCACGAAGCGCATGCTGGAGAAATTCTGTCTTGCTGGCCTGATAAATGATCAAGATTGCACCTGTTCCAGCACGTCAAAGTTGATCGTATTTCGTGCTGCGACCCTTGGCGCGGTTGACTGGGTACTTCTGCGAGTTGATCAGAATTTTTGCCTGCGCAGCTCGCACAGGATCAATCCCAAGCACGTTGCTCAGTTGAACGAGATAAAGGAGCACATCCGCTATCTCGCTACCAACAGCTTCGAGCTTTTCAGCAGAAAGTGCCCGGCTTTGCTCTTCTGTCAGCCACTGAAAATGCTCGAGTAATTCCCCTGCTTCCACGATCAGCGCAGACGCCAAGTTCTTGGGCGAATGGAACTGCTCCCAATCGCGTTCCTTTGCGAACTCGCTTTGTTGCTGGCTAAGATTTTTGAGCGTATCGGTCATGAATGAATTCTCAGCGTGATGCTGCTGGTGAGTCGGTGGATCCATTGGGATCGCTTATCAGCGACGGTGCAGGCTCGTAAGTGGATGAGCTGTGGACCGCTCTCTGTGAAAGAAACGTGTCTACTCACTCCAACCAATGGCCTTCCAAATCAAACGACAGTTGCCGGTGGTGCCGGATCGAAAGCAAATATACCGTGCTGCCGATGCGTGCATATAGCAGCAGGTAATGCGTCATCACGTATTCGCGCAATTCGCCGTTGTCGTCGATAGCGTCGAGTTGCTTGGTCAGGCGTTCGATGCCGTTGAGCGCTTCGACCGATCGGGCCGGGCGTTCCAGAAACAGTCGCCCTAAGCTCGGATAGCGCTCCAGGTTGGGGACGACAGTGTCCGTCAATTCATCCAGCAACATATCGAATGCGTGGGGAATGTCGGCTTTTTGAAGAAACGCATCGATCTCTTCAAGGTTGGTCTCGAAGTGCGCAGTGAGTTTGACGGTATAGAGAACGGGCACTCGGTGAACTCCGTCCGTTAGCGAGCAGCTTTGGTCGTGCCGCGGCGTTTGAGCGCTGTGAGCGTGTCACGGGCGTCTTTCACCTTTCCGGCATACACATCAGCCAAGCCCTTGCCCGCGTCTTCTATGACCAGAAGATGGATGCGTTCACGCTCTAGCTGGTGGTAGTAATCCAACCGTTGGGCGTCAATGATGGCGACGTAGCTTTCCCCGTTTTTGGTCACGATTTTTTCTGCGCCAGCCTTTACCTGATCGGCCAACTCGGACAGGTTCGCCCGGGCTTGGGACAGCGGGATGACGTCACTGGAAGAGATGGCCATGGCTTTTTTCCTAGACTAGGTTTTGTACAAAATAACGTACATGATACAGGAAGTCGACGTTAGCAACTCAACCTTTACACAGCCTCCCGCAACATCTCAATCAACGCCCGCAACGCACCCGACACATGCCGGTGCCCCGAGTAATAAAGACACAGCCCCGGATACGCCGGGCACCAATCTTCCAGTACCCGTTCCAGCCTGCCGTCCTCCAGCGCCTGCACCGCAAGATGGTCCGGCACGAAGGCAATGCCGATGCCATCCACCGCCGCGTCCACCATCAGCGGCTGGTCCGTCAGCGTCAGCGGCCCGTTCACGTTGATGCTTTCTTGCACCCCATGCCGCGCGAACTCCCAGCGGTACAGGCCCCCGCTGTCAAAGCGAAACCGGATGCAGTCATGCTGATGCAGATCCTGCGGCACCGTGGGCCGGCCTCGCGCGGCGAGGTACGCCGGGGAGGCCACGGCCGCGAAGCGTACCGGGCCGCCGACTCGCACCGAGATCATGTCCTGCGGCACGGCCTCGGCCAGCCGGATGCCTGCGTCGAAGCCTTCGCCCACCACGTCGCTCAGCCTGCCGTCGCAGACGATATCCAGATGCACCTGCGGATACGTGCGCAGAAAACGCGCCAGTAGCGGCCTGAGAACCAACCGCACCGCGCCTTCGCTGGCGTTGATGCGCACCGTGCCGCTGGGCGTTTCGCGCAGGTCGTCGATTTCCTGCAGGGCGTGGCTGAGCGATGACAGGGTCGGGCGTAGCCGGGCCGCCAGCCGCTCGCCGGCATCGGTCAACGACATGCTGCGCGTGGTGCGATTGAGCAGCCGTACGCCCAGCCGTTGCTCGAGGGTCTTGATGGAATGGCTGACCGCGGATGCCGTGATGTCGACTTCCTTGGCCGCCGCACGAAAGTTGCGGTGGGCGGCGACGGCCAGGAAGACGTTCAGGGCCAGCAGGTCGCAGCCTTTGAATTGGTGAATGGGATTCATCGAGTCGCCAAGCATTGATGTGATTGTTTTGATAGTAGCGGCTTCCTACACTGGCTGGCAGGAATTCACACCAGCACGCAAGGAATGCAGACCATGTCGCAAAAGATCTTGATTACAGGCGCCAGCTCGGGTTTTGGCCGGGGCGCGGCGATTGAATTGGCGCGTCAGGGCCACCAGGTCGTGGCCACCGCCGAAACCTGGCCGCAGGTGCGCAGCCTGCGGGCAGATGCCGCCGAGGCGGGCGTGGCCATGGAGGTCATCAAGCTCAACCTGCTGGACAGCATCGATATCGCGCACGCCGGCCGCTTTGATCCCGACGTGCTGGTGCTGAACGCGGGGGTGATGGAAGGGGGCTCGATCGCGGATATCCCGATGCAGCGGGTCCGAGAATCGTTCGACATCAACGTGTTCGGGCATTTGCAGCTGGTGCAGGCCATCGTGCCCAGAATGGTGGCGCGTCGGTCGGGCAAGGTGGTGTGGACGTCGTCGATGGGCGGCATTCTGGTGGTGCCGTTTCTGGGCATCTACTGCGCGACGAAGCACGCGATCGAAGCGATTGCCGGATCGATGAAGGCCGAGTTGGAACCCCATGGCGTGAAGGTCGCCACCGTGAACCCCGGCGTCTTTGGCACGGGTTTCAACGACACGGGCGCTGAGAGCTTCGTGCAGTGGTACGACGCCGACAAGGCGGTGGTGCCGATGCCGGACTTCAGCGCAAGCCTGCTGCACCAGGCCGATCCGCAGGAAATGATCGACGCGATGGTCGAGATCATTCCCGCCGAGAAACACCTGTACCGCACGATGCGGCCGCTTGCGACGATCGATGTGGCCAAACAGTGGCAGGCGACGGAGTGGTCGCAGAATGCCTGACATCGCGATCGATCACGCGCATCGCCTGGTGGCCCGGGGCCGCCAAGCCGCCGAGCAGGCCGGGGTGAGGGCGGTGTTTGTGGTGCTGGACCGCGGCGCGAACCTGGTCACGTTTACGCGCATGGATGACGCGTGGCTGGCGTCGAACGAACTGGCGCTGGCCAAGGCGCGGGCGTCGGTGATGTTCCGGATGCCCAGCGAGGCGCTGAATGCGCCGTTGCAGGTGGGCGTGCCGGCGCCGCACTTTGATCATGTGCATGCAGGGGGCCTGTTGCTGATGGGCGGCGGGATACCGCTGTTTGACGAGCAAGGGACGTTGCTGGGGGCGCTGGGGGTGTCCGGCGGGACGCCGGAGCAGGATGCGGCGATTGCGCGGGCGGCGTCCAGCCCGGACCATGGGTAATACGGCAAAGTAGGATGCAGTAGCATCGAGTGTTACTTCTAAATTCTTAGTCGTCATACTTTCGATGCCACAACGTGAATGCATCTCCTGCGGCAGGTACTGCCCGGCAGGCAATAGGGTGGGGGCCTGATGGCGGTGGAACTGTCCCGCTTGCAGAGCCCGGCCGCCGTTCAACGCGCACTGGACGAGTTCGCGCAACTTGGCCGAACGGCCTTTCTGTCGCGCTACGGGTACGCGAAGTCGCGCAGCTTTCTGGTGCGCAACGCCAAGACCGGGCAGTTGTGCGATTCCAAGGCCATCGTCGGCGTGGCGTTTGGCTATCAGTTTCCCGACGAGGGGCCGCTGAAACCCACGGACTTTTCCGGGGGCGAGGCGACCGTCGTGCCCCGGCTGCAACAGCTGGGTTTTGAAGTCGTGACCATCGGCGAGGATTGGACCGCGGACGAGGTGCAGGCCACCGTCGCGTCGTACTTCGAGATGCTTCGGCTGGAAGCCGCGCAACAGGGCTATGTGAAGTCGGAATTCAATGCGCAGCTGCGTCCGCAATTGCGCAACCGCAGCAAAGCGTCGGTGGAACTGAAGTACCAGAACATCAGCGCGATCTTGAACGGCCTGGAATTGCCGTTCATTCGTGGCTACAAGCCTCGAGGCAACGCGCAATTGCTGCTGCGCCAGGTGGTGCAGCGGTTCATTCAAGCGCAGCCGGCCCTGGTTTCACAGGTCTTTGACGCGCTCGAGGAAGTCAAGACGCCGGGCGAACGGACATTTCACGCGTCCTTGGTGGACCCGCCGGCGCTTGAAACAGTGGCGCAGCTGGAAAAGGGCGTATCCAAACTCAGGTTGCCGCGTAAAACCAACTGGGCGCAGCGCGACGAAGCGAACCGAAAATTAGGGCGTGCCGGCGAACACTGGGTGATCGGGTTCGAGCAACGCCGCCTTGTCGAGGCCGGGTATCCGGAACTCTTCGAACAACTGGACTGGGTATCGGATCGGCTGGGGGATGGCGTCGGTTACGACATCCTGTCGCACGAAACGCCAAGCCAACACCGTTTCATCGAGGTGAAAACCACGAACGGTGGCCATGCCTCGTCATTCATCATCAGCCGCAACGAACTGGAATTTTCGGAGGAGAAGGAAGATGCATTTCACCTTTACCGCGTATTCCAGTTCAGCGATGTGCCCAAGCTTTATATCCTGAAGGGCCGGCTGCACGATCAGCTTCACCTGGAACCGATTGATTATCGGGCGTCATTTCAGCGCGTGGCCGGGTAGCGCGCGGCTGCCGAATGTTGCTTGACTGAGATTGAGCGGACAACGGATGCTTGACCCGACCCCTGGGGCCACCCTCACGCTGACGGCTCTTGGTCAACATAAAGGGTGATGTATGCGTGCTTCTCAATCGTGCATGAGTGCTTCCGAGGCCGCCAGGCAAATTGGCGTGTCGGTCAAGGCGTTGCGGCTGTATGAGCGCCAGGGCTTGGTTAATCCAGGCCGCAGCGAGGCGGGGTACCGAATGTACGACGCCGCAGATATGGCGCGTGCGGCGAAGGTGGCGGCGTTGCGCGGGTTGGGGCTTAGTCTGGAGCAGGTGGCCGGGGTGCTGGATGGCGATCCGGCCAGCCTGCAAGCGGCGTTGGCGGCGCACGATGCGGCGCTGGCCGGCGACATCCAGGCGCTGGCAGGAAAATTGGACAAGGTGCGGAGTATCCAGGCGGACCTGGCGCAGGGCCAGATGCCGTCGGGCGCGGCGCTGGCCGGCTTGCTGGGTCGGCCGACGGGCATTCGTGCGGCGTTTGCGCTGCCCTGGCCGTGGGGCGGCGAATGGTTCGAACTGCGGGACGTCCGGCCCTTGAATTACCTGATCGGCTCGTTGGGTAGCGGCAAGACCCGGTTGGCGCAGCGCCTGGCCCAGGCCTTGCCCAATGCCGCTTTCCTGGGCTTGGATCGCCTGGACGACGGATGCGCGGCCGCCAAGGCGCGGCTCGCGGCCGACGCTGCGCTGCAGGCACGCGTCAATGAGGCGCTGGCGTGGCTGGTCGGCGAGGGGGCGGCGCGATCCGACGCGCTGGTGGCGTTGCTGGCCAGCCTGCTGGCTGACGGGCCCGAGGTGTGGGTGGTGGACATGGTCGAGCAAGGCCTGGACCACGCCACGCAGGCAGCCCTGATGGCGCATCTGCGCCATCGCGCCCGGCATGCAGGCCGGCCGCTCTTCTTGATGACGCGCTCTACGGCTATTCTTGACCTTGCCGCGGTCGGGCCGGACGAGGCGATTCTGCTTTGCCCGGCCAATCACAGTCCGCCGCGCCACGTGGCGCCGTATGTCGGCGCGCCAGGATACGAGGCGGTGACGATGTGCCTGGCATCGCCCGAGGTGCGGGAACGCGTGACGCGCCGATCACCTGACTACCCATAGGACAACCCCATGCAAGTCAAACGCATCATCGCCAATATCCCTGCAGCCGACCCTGCCGTGGTGGATCGGTTCTACCGGGACATTCTGGGGTTGGACCTGGCCATGGACCACGGCTGGATACGCACCTACGCGGGGCCGGGCAAGATGACGGCGCAGCTCAGTGTGGGGAGCCAGGGAGGTTCTGACACGCCGCTGCCGACGCTGTCGATCGAGGTGGATGATCTGGCTGAAGCCCTGCGCCGGGTCGAAGCGGCCGGTGTTGCGCTGGAGTACGGGCCGGTCAGCGAGCCGTGGGGCGTACGGCGGTTCTACGTCCGGGATCCCGCGGGGACGCTGCTCAATATTCTGCAGCACGAATAGCGCATGGCGCGATCAATGCGAGCTTGCGACGGCCTCCAGCTGCGCCGCGGGCAATAACGAAAACGCGAATTTCATCTCTCGCACTTCCTCGCCCGGACTGCGCCCGAACTGTCGTTTGAATTCCCGGTTGAATTGGGAGGCGCTTTCGTAGCCGACGCGCGCGGAGGCGGCCGCGGCGGTCAGGTTGTCGCGGATCATCAGCAGGCGGGCCTGATGCAGCCGGACGGACTTGATGTATTGAATCGGGGACGTGCGGGCGATGGCCTTGAAATGGGCGTGAAAGGCGGGCACGCTCAGGCCGGCTTCGCGGGCCAGCGAACCGACGTCCAGGGGGCGCGCGTAGTCGTTGTGGATGCTCTGCAAGACGCGCGAGATGCGGCCGAAGTTGCCTTGGCTGGCCAAGGCTGCCCGGATCGCGCCGCCTTGTTCGCTTTGCAGGACGCGAAAGCACAGCTCGCGCACGATGCCTGGGGCGAGCACCTTGGCCTCGATGGACGAGGACAGTGCGCGCAACAGCCGCAGGGTGGTGTCGGCCAAGGCGTCGTCCAGTGGCGTGGAGACAATGCCTTGCGGGGTGCGGTCTTGGCGTGCGTCGAGCGCCCGTCGCGGCCCGGCCTGATCCGCCGGCTGCATGTCGTCGCCATCGACTTCGATCGCCAGGTCCGCCACCGTCGTCATGTCCAGGCGCACGGATACCGCCAGCAACGGTTCGTCCTCGGTGGCGTCGGTTTCGGTGGAGAACGGCAGCGGCACGGACAGCACCAGGTAATGCTGCGCGTCATAGCGGTAGACCTTGTCCGCCACGTAGCCGCGCTTGGAACCCTGGCAGACGATGACGATGCTGGGCTCATACAGCACCGGGGTGCGTCCCACAGGGCGGTTGGCGCGCATGAAGCGCACGCCGTCCAGGCGCGACCGGGTGTAGCCCTCTTGCGGGGCCAGTTGGCCGAGCAGGGCGGTCATCTGCTGCTGCACCGATACGGAAGTGGACATGGCGGCTTTGGCGGGTTAAGAGTCTTAGGCATTATTTTGCCTGGGAATAGGCAAGAATGGCGGTGAGCTCTTAGGAATAGGCAATCATCCAAGAGCTGTGTGCCTATCGGGCCGGCGCCGGCGCGCCTAGCATTTGATCCTGCAATCCCCTCATCACTGGAGCACAGGAACATGCAACAAACCCAAGGCAACAACGTCTGGTTCATCACCGGCGCCGCACGCGGCATCGGGCTGTCGCTGGCGCGCCAATTGCTGGCGCGCGGCGACAAGGTCGCCGCCACCTCGCGCACGCTCGCCAGCCTGCACCAGGCGCTGGGAAGCGACAACGCGAATCTGCTCGCGCTGCAAGTCGACCTGGTGTCGGAAGCCAGCGTCCAGGCGGCCATTGAAAAGACCATCGCGGCCTTTGGCCGGATCGACGTGATCGTCAACAACGCGGGTTACGGCCAGCAAGGCGTGGTGGAAGCGCTGACCGACGACGAGGTGCGCCGTAATTTCGAGGTCAATGTGTTCGCGCCGCTGCACGTGCTGCGCCACGCGTTGCCTCACCTGCGCAAGCAGCGTAGCGGGCATATCTTCAACGTGGCCTCCATCGCCGGCTTCATGGGCGGCTATGCGGGTTGGGGCAGCTACGTGGCGACCAAGTTCGCGCTGGCGGGGCTGACCGAGACCCTGGCAGCCGAAGGCGCGGAGCTGGGCATCAAGGCCACGGTGGTGTATCCGGGGCCGGTGCGCACGGAATTCCTGACGGACAACAGTCTGGCGATCGCCCAGCGGTCGATCGCCGACTACACCGCGGCGCAGGCGTCGCTGGACCTGCATCTGGGGCTGGACGGCAAGCAAGCCGGAGATCCGGAAAGGCTGGCGCTGATGATCCTGCAGGCCGCCGCAGTTGCCGAGCCGCCGTTGCATCTGTTCGCGGGCAAGATGGCGAACGGGTTCGCCGACGAAAAGCTGGCGGCGGCGCGCCGGGATATCGAGGCGTGGCGAGGCGCGTCGGAGGCGACGGATTTCGCTGACTGACGCCTGGCGCCCGATGACCGGCCTGGGTCGGGCGCCTTCTGGTGCGAACAGGCCCTGGACGGGGCCGGCGTCCAGCCATGCAGGCAGGGCGCCGGCCTGCTTGCCGTGCATCGTGTTCCTGCCTGCACCCAGGAGAGGATCACGGCGTTGCGTTGATCCACCTGGCGACCACCGCGTCAAGGGTGGCCGGCGGGGATTCAATCAGGGGGATGGCGCACGCGCGTACCAGGTCCTTGTCACGGTCGTCTTGCAGATATTCAACCGGTGACTTGCCGTCGACGCGCGCCAGAAGCAAAGCCGGCAGCAGCGCCGCGGTGCGTGCTTCCAGGCCGCTTGCCGGTTCCCACTGCACACGCGCCAGATAGTGGCCGCGCAAGGCCGCGAAGGCGGCGAGATACTCGTCTCGTTGCCGCGGCCGGACCCGGCCCTTGAGCAAGAGATGGTTCAGGCAAAAGGCAAGATCGAAAGCCGGGTCTCCGTACCAGGCGCACTCGGCGTCCAGCAGCACCGGCGAGGAGGGCCCGACCAGAATGTTCTTGGGGCTGACGTCGCCATGCACCAGCGCCAGGCGTGAAGCGAGCGTGGTCTGGATCAGTGAACCCAGCTTGCCGGCCAGCGCCGGGTGCTTCCTGCCGGTTTCCACCAGATAGGGTTCCAGCCGCAGTGCGTAGAAATTGTCGGTGGTGTCAAAACGGCCGGGCAGGCTGGCATCGGCCGTGCTGGCGCCGTGAATGATGGCCAACGTGGCGCCCACCGACGCTGCGGTGGCAAGGCTGATCCTGCCTTCCAGCAGCTGCGTCTTCCACACCGGGTAGTCGTGGGCAGGCAGAAAGCGCATCGCGAACAGGCCTGCCTGGGCGTCGTGCGCCAGCGGTTCGGGAACGGCGGCGGGCACATGGCTTGCCACGAACCGCAGCCACTCCCATTCCGACGCATTGCGCGAGATGGGCGCATGCCAGTCGGCCTGCACTTTCAGCTGTGGCAGCGCGCGTTTGATGCAGATGTCGTGCCTGGGGGTAAGCACCCGCCAGATATCCGAAGAGACCCCTCCGGCCAGCGGGGTCCACTGCGCGGGCTCGCCGGGTTTGCCCAGGCCGGTGCGCAGAAAGAAGTCCTGCAGTGCCGCGTCTGGTGCCGTCATGATGCATTTCCTTGCCACGCGCGGTACCGGGACATGCCCGCGAAGGGGGCGCCGGTATGTTCTTCGATGCGCAGCAGCTGGTTGTATTTGGCCAGGCGGTCGGAGCAACGGACAGAGCCGATCTTGATGTGGCCCGTCGCGCAACCGACGGCAAGGTCCGCAATGAAGGGGTCCTCGGTTTCGCCGGAACGGGCCGAGACGATGGCCGCGTAGCCTGCACGGCGTGCGCGCGCGATGACGTCCAACGTACCCGTCAGGGTGCCGTTCTGGTTCAGTTTCACCAGCACGCCATTGCCGATCCGGGCCGCAATCCCTTTTTCCAGACGCGCGGCGTTGGTGGTGAAAAGGTCGTCGCCCACGAGCTGGACGCGGGAGCCGAGCTGTTCCGTCAGCATTTGCCAGTCGCTCCAGGCCTCTTCGTCGAGTCCGTCCTCGATCGAGCAGATCGGAAAGTCGCGGACCCACTCGTCAAACAAGGCGATCATTTCCTGCGCTGTCGCCACGCGCCCTTCACGTGCCAGGTCATACCTGCCGTCGGGCGCATGGAGGGTGCTGGCGGCCACGTCGATGGCGATGCCCATGTCGAGGCCGAGGCGAAAGCCCGCGTGTTCGAACGCCTCGACCATGAACTGCAGGGCTTTGCGGCCGGTCCGAAAGCCCGGGCTCAAACCGCCTTCGTCCGCCAGCAGCGTGGGCAGTCCGCGTTGCGCCATCAACGTCGCGGCGCTGGCGCGCACCTGGGCGACGTGACGGATGGCCTCCTCGATGGAGCGGGCCGCCACCGGCACGGCCAGGAAGTCCTGCACATCCATGCCCCGGCTGGCGTGCAGACCGCCGCTGAGGATGTTCACCATCGGCATGGGCATCATCGCCTGCGGGTTGCCGGACAGCTCGGCGATGCGTGCATGCAGGGCCTGGCCGGACGTGATGGCAAAGGCCCGGCATAGCGCAAGGGAAACGCCCAGGATGGCATTGGCGCCCAATCGTGACAGGTCGGGCGTGCCATCGGTTGCTCGCAGCAGATGGTCGGCGCCTTCCTGATCCGCCGCGTCAAAGCCTGCCAGCGCGCGCGCAAGTTCGGTATTCACATGATCGACGGCCCTGCGCACGCCCAGGCCGGCATGCACCGCGGGATCGCCGTCGCGAAGCTCGTGCGCCTCGGCCGCCCCGGTGGACGCCCCGGAAGGCACGGCGGCGCGTCCGAGCGAGCCGTCCTGCAGTTCGACGTCCACTTCAATGGTGGGACGGCCACGGGAGTCCAGAATCTGTCTGGCGCGTAGGGATCTGATATGGGATTTCATGATTTCTCCGCGTTGGAAAAGGGTTGATTCACGGCGTGGCGCGGGGCGCTACCGCCAAGCACTCGGACCACTTCTTCGCAGGCGCGTCGGCGCAGTTCGGTGAGCGAGGCGTCTGAGGAAAACGCAACATGAGGCGTCAGGATGACGTTGGGCAGTCTGGCGAGGCTGTCGGGTACGTGGGGCTCGCCATCGAGTACGTCCAGGCCGGCGGCGCCAAGCTGGCCACTGATCAGGGCCGCCGTGAGCGCGTCGGTGTCGACAAGCCCTCCGCGACTGACGTTCACCAACAGGGCGCCCGGCCGCATGAGGGCAATTCGGCGGGCGTTGAACAGATGCCGGGTCTCCGGGGTCAGCGGCGCGTGCACGATGACGACGTCGCAGGCGGCCAGCAGCGCTTCCAGGGGAGCGTTGCTGACGCCATCTTCGAGCACCTGGCCAGGCGTGTTGACCACGATGCGGCAACCCCAGCCCTTCAGCTTGGCCGCGGTGCGCCGGCCAATGCGGCCGTAGCCAACAATCCCGACGACAAGGTCGGACAGACGTCTCAAGCGCGCCGTTTCGGGCTCCCAGTGTCCTTCCCGGATCCGTGCGGAAAAGATGCTCAGGCCCCGGGTCCAGGCCAGCACCATCGCCAGGGCATGATCCGAAACCTCCTCGACACAGTAGTCCGGTACGTTGGTGACCAGCACACCGCGGCGGGTGGCCTGGGCGACGTCGATGTTGTCCAGGCCCACCCCCATGCGCGCAATCACCTGCAGATGCGGGCTGGCGGCAATGGCCTGGGCATTGACCTGGGCCCAGCAGGTCAGGATCGCGGCAGGCCGGTGCAGGACGGCCAGGCGCGCCACGTCTTGCTCGCCAGGGGGAGAGGAAGGGCCGTGGACCAGTTCGAACCCGGCCGATTCGATGACTTGCCGCTCGATGTCCAGATCGGGCCAGGCGTAGTCCGTCAGCAGTACTTTTTTCAGCATCGTGTACCCCCCAATGGTGTGCAAGGCGCCTGCGCGGCAGGCGTGGCCGGACTGCCATGACCGCGTGGGTAGTCCCTGGTGTTTCCGCGTCAGGTGTCGGCGCGTCTGGTGAGCTGCGCTATCGGTTCGCCGGCTTCATAGCGGCGGATCATGTCTTCGGGATCGAAGATGACGCCGATGGGGTTGCGGCGGAAAGCTTCGCCGTTCATCCAGGCAGTCGCTTCGTCGCTGGTCTCGAAGACGTCGATCTGCAATTCGATGGCATTGCCATCCGGATCGCGGTAGTACATCGACACGGTCGGGCCGTGCACGATCGGGTAGTAGGGCAGAATGCCGATCGCCTTCAGGCGGGTGTAGGTCTGTAGAAGCTGCTCAAGGCTCTGATAAGTGAAGGCGACGTGATAGAAGCCGATGCTGTCCGGCGGCGCCGGATCGGTCCAATCGTTCGAGCCCATGAGCGCGATGCGATGATGTTCGTCGTCATAGGTCAGAAAGGTGATCTCGTCTGCGGCAAAGACGACGTGCGCGCCCAGCACCGTGCGGTACCAGTCGACCATTTGGCTCAATCGCCGGGTGCGAAAGACCAGGTGGGCCAACTTGATGGGCGTGACACGTGCCGCGGTGACCGTCGGACGGGGTTGCAGAGACAGCGGTTCAGAGGTGTTCATTTGGCGGCTCCAATGACGTTTCGCAAAGTCCCAATGCCGGTCACTTCAACTTCCACGGTCTGTCCGGCTTGCATGAACCGTGGCGGATGACGCCGGGCGCCGACGCCCGAGGGCGTGCCCGTTGCGATCACGTCGCCGGGCTCCAGTTGGCAGATCGTTGAGATGTAGTTCAGGAGAAAGCCCAGGTCCCATGCCATCATGTCAAAGCCGCTGTCCTGCATGACTTCGCCGTCCAGCCGTGTCGTCAGATGCATCCGGGAAGGATCGGGAATGTCGTCGGCGGTGACGAGCCACGGCCCCAACGCGCTGCTGGAATCGAAGTTCTTGCCCGCGGTGATGCTGTGTTTCTGGAAGTCGCGGGCCGAGCCGTCCATGAAGATGCTGTAGCCAGCGACGTAGTCTTTCCATCGCTCGCGCGGGATGCGCCGCCCGCTGCGGCCGATGACGATGGCGATCTCGCCTTCGTAGTCGTATTGGGTGCTGGGCGCCGGGTAAAGCAACGGCTGGCCATGCCCGACGATGGCCTGCGGATGTTTGCTGAACAGGACCGGAAACTCGGGTTCGTCCTTGCCGGTTTCGAGTTGGTGCGAGAGGTACGACCAACCCAGGGCAAAGATGCGTGCGTCCAGCCTGGGATTGACCGGCAGGAATTCGATTTCCGACAGCTTGAAGTCGGCTGGCGCCCGTTCGCACAGTCGCTGAGCTTCACCCGCCAGGCCCTGTGTCAGCAGCTCGCGCAGGTCCTGGCAGCGCCCCCGGAACCTTGCCTTGAGGTCGACGAAGCCGTTGTCCACGATGGCGCCGAATGCGATGTGATCGCCGGCTTTCACGGTAGCGAGTTTCATGAGTGTCCTTGTCTTGGCTGAGGAATCAGGTTGGTGCTAACGTTAGCGCAGCGGGCCGCGCCATGGCGTCGTGCGATGCGTGGTCTCAGGCGTGGGCCTTGAAGTCGTGGATAGGCTGGCGGACCTGGATTTTCCAGTCGCCGTCGATGCAGCGCATGTCGTCGATATAGCGTCCGACCACCACTGGACCCGTGAGGGGCGCGTGCAGCGGCGCGATGGCATCGCCATAGACGTGCATGTAGAGCGTGACGTACGAGTCCACGGTGGCGGTCTCGCGGCTATGCACGGTGGTGCGCATATTGCTGATGACGTGCCGCATCACGAAATCGGGCTTGAACCGGGCCAATCGCTCACGCAACTCGAGGATGCCGCGCACGTCGCCTTCTTGCCGTTTCCACAGGCCATCGGGCGCGAAATAGCGTTCCATTTCGTGATATTGGCCAGCGTCGAAGTGTGCCGTGAAACGCAGAATGGCCGCTTCGCAGCGCATGACGGTGGCCCAGTGCGCCAGGGCTTGATCGGTGTGGTCCATGGGCGGTCTCCAGATCAATGACGGCCCAAGCATGGCACTTTTCCGGAAAAAGTGCAATCGATAGCATAAATATTTCCCGGGCCAGCCAGGCGCCCGGCGGTATACTCCGCGCCATCGTTGGCAACCAAAAGACTCGGGCCTCTCATGGCAACAGCGAAAGACATCGCGGCAATGTTGCAGATCTCGGTATCGACAGTGGGGCGGGCGCTCAGCGACGATCCGCGGATCAGCGCAGAGACCAAGCAGCGCGTGTCGCGGGCCGCGGCCGAGCTGGGATACGTGGCCAACCGCGCGGCGCAGATGATGCGCGGCGTGTCCAGCAATCTGGTCGGGCTGCTGCTTCCGGATATCCGCAACGGCTTTTATTCCACCGCGGCGCATGCGCTATCGCAATGCCTGGCCGCTGGCGGCTACCAACTGATGCTGTGCGAGACGGGGGACGATCGCGTGATCGAGTCGCAGCATCTGCGCGAGTTGTCGAGCGCCCATGCGGCAGGCGTGATCATCGTACCGAGCGCCAAACCCTTGCCCGAGTCGGTGCGCCTGCTGAGCGCCATGCCGCATTGCCAGCTGCTGCGCCGCTATGCCGCCCTGGGCAATCAGTGCTTTGTGATCGACGATGCCAAGGCGATTCACGCCGCGACCCGGCACCTGATGGCGCTGGGCCACGAGCGAATCGGCTATATCGGCGGATCGCCCGACCTGTCTACCGGCGCGGCGCGATTGGAAGGGTTTCGCGAGGCGCTGCGGGGCACCCGGGCCGCCGCTTGGGCGCGCGAAGAAGTGGGCCCGCCGTCGTCGTGGGAAGTCGGGCGCGGCGCTGTCCGCCGCCTGCTCGACCTGCCGGCGCCGCCGACGGCGATCGTGCTGGGATCCGTGCAGATCACGTATGGCGTGCTGGATGCGCTGTGTACGTACGACAGCGCGGTGCGCCAGCGCTTGTCCGTCGTGGGCTTTGGCGACGAACCGGGATTTCGCTGGTGGGGGCCGGGCCTGACGACGCTGGCCATGCCCGTGTCCGAATTGGCTACCGCCTGTGGCCTGTGGTTCCTGCACCAGTTAAAGACGCGTGCGACGGGACTGGCGCCCTATACCTCGGTGTCGCACGCGGAACTGATTGTGCGCGGCAGCACGCGGGCCATTACTGCGTCTTGAGGGCGCTGGCCGTGCCGTGCGTGTTCGCAGCCGGTTGGGTCAGTCTGCGCCACCACGGCGACCCCGCTTGCGGGGCGACGATGTCCAGCCGTTCTCCCATCTCGGGCGTCGTCAGTGCCACACCGCGCTCGGCGGCCAGGGCGCTGATGCGTTCGAAGGGCTCCTGCCAGGCGTGCATGGCCAGGTCGAAAGTGCCGTTATGGATGGGCAGCAGCACGCGGCCGCGCAGGTCCAGGTGGGCCTGCAGCGTCTCTTCGGGCTGCATGTGCACGAAGGCCCAGCGCTTGTCGTAGGCGCCGGTTTCCATCAGCGTCAGGTCGAACGGGCCGTGGGCGTCGCCGATAGCCTTGAAACCATCGAAGTAGCCCGAATCACCGCTGAAGAAGATCTTCACATCGTCGTCCTGGATGACCCAGGACGCCCACAGGCTGCGGTCGCTGTCGGTCAGGCCCCGTCCCGAGAAATGCTGGGCGGGCGTGGCGGTCAGGCGCAGCGCGTCGACCACGGTCGACTGCCACCAGTCGAGCTGTTCGACCTGCTTGGGGTCGATGCCCCAGGCGATCAACTGGTCGCCCACGCCCAGCGGCGTGATGAAGCGGCCCGTCTTGCCGGCCAGCTGCATGACCGCCGCGTGGTCGAGATGATCGTAGTGGTTGTGCGACAGGATCACGCCGGCCAGCGGGGGCAGATCGTCGATGCCGATGGGCGGTGCATGGAAACGCGCCGGACCCGCCCATTGCACGGGCGAGGCGCGCTTGGAAAACACCGGGTCGGTGATCCAGTAGCGGCCGCGCAGCTTCAAGAGCAAGGTGGAGTGCCCCAGGCGGTACAGGCTGCGGTCCGGCGCGGCTTCCAGATCGGCGCGGGTGAGCGCGCGAACGGGCACCGGCTGGTCGGGCACCGTGCCGGTGGGCTTGTCAAAGAGGAAGGCCCAGGTCAGTTTCAGCCCGTTCCAGAAGCCCATGGGCGGGCGCGGCGACGGATTGGTGAAGCGGCCCTCGCGGTGCTGGGGGGAATCGGGATAGCTGGGGTTGGTGCGGCACAAGGCAAGGCTGGTCAGGGCGGTCACGGCAAGAATTCCTGGCAGGAGAGCGGCGAAAGTGCGCTTCATCGGGGGTGTCCAAAATTACACTGATGAGTGTAGTTTTGTTTTCTAAAAAAGTACACTGTCCAGTGTAAAATCTTGCGCATGTCATCTTCCCGCCCCGCCAAGCCCGCTGCCCCGCAACGCCTGACCGACCGCAAACGCGAAGCCATCGTGCGCGCGGCGGTGGACGAGTTTCGCAATGCCGGATACGAGGCCACCAGCATGGACCGCATTGCCGCGGCGGCAGGGGTGTCCAAGCGCACGGTCTACAACCACTTTCCCAGCAAGGACGAGCTGTTCGGGCTGACGCTCGAACACCTGTGGGAGAGCAGCGCGGGCAGCGAGGACCTGGCCTATCGCCCGGACCTGCCGCTGGATCAGCAATTGCGGCAGTTGCTGATGCAGAAGCTGGAGCTGCTGGGTGACCCGAGCTTCATTGATCTGGCGCGCGTGGCGATGGCCGAGATCATTCATTCCCCGGAGCGCGCGCAAGCCATCGTCTGCCGCATGGGGGAAAAAGAGACAGGGGTGACGGCCTGGATCCGCGCGGCCATCGCCGACGGTCGATTGATCGAGGTCGATGTGGACTTCGCCGGGCATCAATTGCAGGGCCTGGTGAAAAGCTTTGCGTTCTGGCCGCAGGTGACGCTGGGCCAGCCGCCGCTGGCCAAGGCTGAGCGGCGGCGCGTGGCGGATTCGGCGGTGGCGATGTTTTTGGGGTGTTATGCGCGCCGTGGGGGGGATGAGTAGCTGCCCTCTATCTGGGTGCCAGCGCCGCATCTGTTGCGGGCGGCGACCAGGCAGGCCGGGGAATAGGAAATAGGCGCCCAGGCGCCTTTTTTCATGCCCGAAAATAATGTCGCGTACCTGGATCGAAGTGCTTTCAAGAGCACCCCGCGTCCAGGCTGGATTTCAGCGGTACAGCCGTTGCCCTGCGCGAAATCGAGCCGGTAGACGTTGCGGGCACTGCGGTGGAGCAAGCCGGTGGAAAACGCGTATATCGAAAGCTTCAACGGCAAGTTCCGCGACGAAGGTCTTACGAGCACGGGTTCTTGCCCCTGCGACAGGCCAAAGGCTTGATCGAAAACTGGCGGGTCGAGTACAACACCGATCGGCCTCACCGTGCGTTCGGATACTCAACGCCGTCGCAATTCGTGCAGGCTCATCAGAAAGAAGGTCTTTTACCGCTGGGCGCTATGTCGGTGCCGCCGGTCAAGGCGCTCGACCGACGGCCAGCTGGATGACATTGCGCCAGCCAGCTAGCCAGCGCCGCGATGCCAGGCCGGTCTATTTCGCCGAGCGCGTGTGTGAACGCAACGGAGAGTCCATGGCGTTTCTATTGTTGGAGCTGGACCGAAAACCCATGAGGCTGAAGGGCAAAACGGTGTGGCCCGGCATCTCGGTCCCGACTCATGCGGAGGGGATCGCCCCAGGAACATACAAAGGGGTGTTCTCCGGCGTCAGCGTGCTGGTGCTGAACACGGGCGGGCGCGTTTTTCCCGACGAGGCCGCGCGTCAGGCGTTTACCGTGATGCGGCCGATGCCTGTGTCCATTGTGCCAGCGCTCTTGGACCGCGACGAATTGCTGGGCGATGTCTTTGTCGAAGACGACGAGCATTGGGCCATGATAGAGGGCCGTGTTGCCGTGCAGGCGCTGTCGGCGCCGATGGCAGGCTTTTGGCTGCCCGTGAGTTTCTCTATGTCTGAAATGCCGGTGGGATGGGGCTGGATCAGGCAGGAGGCGCACGATCTTGAGTTTCGAGTGGTCTATCCCGCCGGCATGGTGCTTGATGCGGATCTGGTTGCCGATTTCACGCATATCGAAGCGCCCTCGCTGACGCTTCGGATCGATCATGAACGCCGTGATGGCACTGGGCAGTAAGTCATGACCACCTCAAAACCTCGCAAGCTTCTACCGATCGCCCTGATGCTGATCCCGATCGCCGTCCTGGGCTACGTCGGCCTGTCGATCTGGTCGTCCAAGCAGCAGGAGGACGGCGTGGCACGTGGAAGCTGGGTTGCCCGGTCCATGCCCGCGATGCTGAACGCGTTTCCGGTCTTCGAGGCTTGCGGCCCGGTGATGCAGAGCGTCGAAGGCCGGGACGGCGAGCGGGCGCAGGCGAACCTGGTTTGGTATTCGTCTTCCTTGCCATCCGAGACACTCTTGAGCCGCTATCGGACCGCGCTTGTCCAGCAGGGCTGCGTGGTAGTGCCGGGCGCGGTTGCGCAGTCGATCGGCGCGGATTGCCCAGGTGGGGCGGTGACGGGCCTGGAGGTGTCGATCAGCGACGGGCCGAGCTGCCGGCGCGTGGAAGCGTTCTGGTGGGGCGGCGAGGAGTAGGTGATGCCGGGTCGCCGGGCGCTCACACGCCGATGCTATCCGCCCGTTTCAGCATCCAGCGCCGATAGCGGTGGACCTGGCGCTTGGCGCTGACTTGAGACACGACCAAGGCCCAGACGGGCGACACGCCCGGGGTGGAACGGCGTTGGCGGCTGAGACGGGTCAGTTGGTATTTGACGGCCGCCATGTGCGCCGCGGTAGCCAGCACCTTGTCTTTCCAGTGGATGGGTTTGAGTTGGGGGGCGCTGGCTTGGCCCAGGCGCCAGCGGCGAGGCAGGTCCGGTTCGATGGCCAAGGCGGTGGCGATGCCGGCCATGGCGATGCCGCTGTCGATCACCTGGTCCGCGACGGCGCGCCGCCGGATGCCGCCGGTGACCATCAGGGGCATGGTGGCGACCGCGGCGATGTCGCGGGCGAAATCCAGGAAATAGGCCTCGCGCGCCAGGGTGCGTTCGTCTCGCGTGGCGCCCATCATGGCGGGGGCTTCGTAGCTGCCGCCAGATAATTCGACCAGGTCCACGCCCAGCGGCGCCAGCATCTCGATCACGCGGCGGGCGTCTTCCGGCGAGAAGCCGCCGCGCTGGAAATCGGCCGAGTTGAGTTTGACGGCAACGGCAAAGCCCGGGCTGACGGCGGCGCGCACGCGCCGCACGGTGTCCAGCAGCAGGCGGGCACGGTTTTCCAGGCTACCGCCCCAGCGGTCCTGGCGGCGGTTCGACAACGGCGACAGGAACTGGCTGAGCAGATAGCCGTGCGCGGCATGGATCTGCACGCCCGTGAAGCCGGCGCGCTCGGCCAGCGCGGCGGTGGTGGCGTAGCGGTGTTCGACGCCGGCGATGTCGGCGGCCGTCATTTCGCGCGGAACACCGAATCGTTTGGATTGCGCGCCCAGCGCCAGGGCGACCGCGGACGGCGCGACCGTTTCCTGGCCGAGGGCGGCAGGCATCTGGCGCCCGGGGTGGTTGATCTGCATCCAGACCTGTGCGCCGCGGGAACGCGCGGCGTCCGACCAGGCTTTGAAGCGATCCAGATGACGGTCGTTTTCCAGTACGACGCCGCCGGGGCCGGTCATGGCGCGGGCGTCGACCATGACGTTGCCGGTGATGATGAGGCCGGCCTCGCCGTCGGCCCAGGAACGGTACAGGCGGATGAGCGCGGCGGAGGGGGCGTGATCGTCATCGGCCATGTTTTCTTCCATGGCGGCTTTGGCGATGCGGTTCGGGATGACGCTGCCCGAGGGCAGGGTAAGGGGCGAGAACAGGGACATGATGTGCTTACGGAGTCGGTGATTGCCAGACCTTAACCTTCAAGTTAGATTGAAGGTCAAGCGCTGGCGCGCGCTTTTTGCGGGTGCGGCGGCGAAAGGGGAAAACGTTGAATATCGGAGAATTGGCCAAGCGCACCGGACTGGCCGCGTCGCGCATCCGTTTCTATGAAAGCCGGGGCCTGCTGAAGATGGCGGCCCGGGGCGCCAATGGCTATCGCGTCTACCCGCCCGAGGCGGCGTTGGCGCTGGCGCTGATCACGACCGCGCAGCAGGCCGGTTTCAGCCTGGACGAGATCCGGACGTTGCTGCCGTCCGGACAGGGTGACTGGGATCAGGGCGCGCTGTTGGCGGCGCTGCGCCGCAAGGTCGCCGAGATCGAGGCGCTGGAGGCGAAGCTGGCCCGCAACCGGGCGCAACTGGCGGCGGTGATCCAGGACATCGAGACCCGGCCGGACGATCTGGATTGCTCGGCCAATGCCAGCCGGGTGCTGTCGCGCGTGCTGGGCAAGGACGTCTAAGGCAGGCGCGGCGGGCTGCCAGGCAGCAGTGTTTCGCTGGCGCGGGCGAAACGCTCGACCAGAAAGTCCAGCAAGCGCCGCACCCGCGGCGCCATGTAGCGGGTGCCGTGAAACACGGCGTGCACACCCGATTCGGCGACGCTGTATTCCGGCAGCACGGCGTGCAGGCGCCCGGCGCGCAGGTCTTCGGCCGCATCCCAGATGGTCTTGCGGGCGATGCCGCGGCCGGCCAGCGCCCAGTTGCGCGCGAGTGCGCCATCGTTGGTTTCCCAGGCGCGCTCCAGCGGTACGGTGATGCTGTGGCGCTGGCCTTCTTGGGCGAAGTGGAACTGGTTCAAGGGGCCGGCGGCGGTGACGAGCACGATGAAGTCATGGTCGAGCAGGTCGGCGGGTGTGCGGGGCTGGCCACGGCGGGCCAAGTAGTCGGGCGAGGCGCACAGCACGCGCCAGTTGGGCGCCAGGTAGCGGGCGACCAGTGAGCCGTCCTGGGGCTGGCCGAAGCGGATGGCCAGGTCGATGTCGTCCTGCAGCAGGTTCGACAGCGAGTCGGACAAGGTCAGCGCGATTTTCAGGTCGGGGTGGGCAGCGCTGAATTCGTCCAGCCAGGGGCTGAGCAGGTGGCGGCCGAAGTCGGCGGACGCCGACAGCCGCAGCTTGCCGCGCACGCTGTGCTGGCCGGCCTGCAGGGCGGCTTCGGCATCGTCGATGGCGCGCAGCGCGACTTCGCAATGGGCCAGGTAGACGCGGCCTTCTTCGGTCAGGCGCAGCTGACGGGTGCTGCGCTGAAACAGCTTGGCGTGCAGCGCGGTTTCCAACTTGATGAGGCGGGCGCTGGCCGCGGCCGCCGACAGGCCCAGCTTGCGGCCAGCGGCAGACAGGCTGCCCAGGGCCGCTGCCTGCACGAACAAGCGCATGTCACCGAGTCGATCCGTTGCCATCTTTAATCTGGATTTGAAATTGATTCAAATTCTAGGCCAATTATCAAATTCAATGGTGGGTAGCAGACTGGCGTCTCTTCAATCCGGGGCCTTGGCCCACGATGCTAGGGAAGCCAACAATGCGTCAAACCTCTTCTGCGGCGGCCGTGGCCGCCCGCGTGCCGGATGCCCGTATGCCGGATGCCCGTATGCCGGACACCTGTATGCCGACCGTGCATTCCCCTGCCTGCGAGCAACCCGCCACGGCGCCACGCCTGCCCATGGCCGCGCTGCTGGCGCTGACGATGTGCAGTTTCATCGCTACCGCCAACGAGACCGTGCCGGCGGGCCTGTTGCCGCAGATAGCGCAGGGGTTTGGGGTGTCCGAGGCGTGGGCCGGACAGTTGGTGACGCTGTGCGCGCTGGGATCGGGCCTGGCGGCGATTCCGCTGACCCTGCTGCTGCAGGGCTGTCGGCGGCGGGTGGCGCTCTTGTTGGCGATAGGCGGGTTCTTTATCTGCAATGCGGTGACGGCGTTGTCGCCCTTTTACGGGTTGACGCTGGCGGCGCGTTTCCTGGTGGGGGTGGCGACGGGGCTGGCGTGGAGCCTGTTGGCCGGCTACGCGCGGCGCTTGGTGCCGCCCGCGCAGCAAGGGCGGGCGATGGCGGTGGCGATGGTCGGGATTCCGTTGGCGCTGTCGCTGGGGGTGCCGCTGGCGGCGTGGCTGGGCGGCATCTTGGGGTGGCGCGGCATCTTCGGCATCTTGGCGGGCCTGAGCCTGGCGCTGACGGCGTGGGTGTGGCTGAAGGTGCCCGATTACCCCGGCCAGGCCGGGAAGCGACGGGTGCCGATGCGGCAGGTCTGGACGACGCCGGGTGTGCGGCCGGTGCTGTTCGTGATCCTGGCGTGGATCCTGGCGCATTACACGCTGTACACGTATGTCGCGCCGTTCCTGGCGGTGCTGGGCATGACGGAGCAGGTGGACGTGGCGTTGCTCGTGTTCGGCATGGCGTCGCTGGTGGGCATCTGGATCACCGGGCTGCTGGTGGATGGCTGGTTGCGGGCGCTGGTGCTGGCCAGTCTGAGTGCATTTGCGGGGGTGGCGTTTGCGCTGGGGCAGGGCCAGGCGCCAGCGGCCTGGGTGTATGGGGGCGTGGCAGTGTGGGGCCTGAGTTTCAGCGGCGCGCCGACGCTGTTGCAGACGGCGTTGGCGGACGCGGCGGGCGAGGGCGCCGAGGTCGCGCAGTCGATGCTGGTGACGGTGTTCAATCTGGCGTTCGCGGCCAGCGGGGTCCTGGGCGGCGTGCTGTTGGAAACGACGGGCGCGGGCGCTTTGCCACGGGTGGTGGCGGCGTTGCTGGTGGTGGGGCTGGTAGCGGCCGGGGCGGCGCGGGCGCATGGCTTCAAGCCGGGTCGGCGCGCGTTGGCCGGCGCGGAGCCAGCGCAGCGCTGAGCGTTGACGGACGGTGGTCAGCGCGCCGGCATATCCAGCGCGGTGAAGGTTTCGCGCACGCACTCGGCCATGCGCCGGGCCAGTGTGTTGACCGGGTAGTGGTCGGACGTGACCGCGTAGCTGTGGAATTCGACCTTTTCGGAAAACGGTATCTCGCGCAGGTCGGGGATGCCGAGCGCGCGCGGCACGACGGGATTGACGATGGAGATGCCCAGCCCCTTGCTGACCATGGTGCAGATGGTGGTGGCGTAGGGCGTTTCGATCGACAGGATGCGGGCGTCTTCGGGAAAGTGGCGGTCAATGGCGGCGCGGTTGAAGCTGCCGGCCGGCAGCGAGATGAAGTTCTCGTCGTGGAAATCGGCGGGGGTGAGCCGGGTCCTGGCGGCCAGCCGGTGCGCGGCGGGCACGATGCCCGCGCCTTGGGCGGTGTTGATGCGTTCGTAGTGCAGGCCGGGCAAGTCGGTGTGCAGGGAACAGAAGCCGATGTCGCAGACGCCGGTGGCGAGCCATTTGGCGACGACATCCGAGCCGCCGGTATTGACCACGACGGGGATGTCCGAGAACTTGCGGCGGAACAGGCCGATGGCGTCGGGCAGCACGCATTGGGTGATGGAGCCGACCGCGCCGACCCGCAGCAGCCCGGTGCCGCGCCGGCGGATGGAGCTGGCGCTGTCGTTCAGGGATTCCAGGCCGATGAAGGCGCGCTCGACGTCGGCGTAGAAGGCCTCGGCTTCGGGCGTGGGGAGGATGCGCGTGCCCACGCGCTGGAACAGACCGAAGCCCAGCGTCTTTTCCAGCAGCGCGATCCAGCGGCTCACGTTGGGCTGCGAGGTGTGCAGCAGGCCGGCGGCGGTGGTCATCGAGCGCGTCATCATGACGGCGCGGAAAGCTTCGACTTGCTTGAAGTTCATGCGGCAAATCCCAAGGCGGGCAGGGCGGAAACGGGCGGGCGGCCAGATGCCCGGGCCGCGTGGAGGTTGACGCGTCTAATCATATCAATTTTGTATGAGTAGACGTAAGAATCTGATTTGACGTATGAATTGGCCCGGCGAGAGACTACGGTTTTCCTTGTTTCGCACCGGACCGATATGGAATCCAAAGTCAGCACCCGCCTGAAGCAACCCCTGGCCCCCCAGGTGCTCCAGCATCTTTTTCTTCCGCGCCTGAACCGGGAGTTTTTCGCCAATTTCGAGATGCTGACCCAGGTCAACCTGGCGCATCTGCTGATGCTGCACCAGCAGGGCATCCTGGACCAGGCCGCGTCGCAGCGCCTGGCGCAGGCCCTGCTGGTGATGCAGGCGGACGGCCCCCACGCGGTGGAGCTGGACGCGGCGCGTGAAGAGGCCTATTTCAACTACGAGGCGCACCTGATCAAGGCGGTGGGGCAGGAGTTGGGCGGCCGTCTGCACACGGCGCGCAGCCGCAATGACATGGGCGCCACGATCGACCGCATGCGGGCGCGCGATTTCGCGGCCCGCATCGGCAGCGCGTTGATCTGCGTGTCGCAGGCGGCGCTGGCGCAGGCCGAGCGCTACGCGGACTGGGTGATGCCCGGCTACACCCACATGCAGGCAGCGCAACCGATCACCTATGGCTATTACCTGTCGGCGCTGGTGGACGCCTGGTCGCGCGATATCGGCCGGCTGGCGCATGCGCTGGACACCGCGGATGCCTCGCCGCTGGGCGCCTGCGCGCTGGCGGGCACGTCGTTTCCGATCGACCGCGGCGCCACTAGCGCGCTGCTGGGGTTCAGCGGCCCGCTGGCCAATGCGCTGGACAGCGTGGCGTCGCGCGATTTCGCCTTGGAACTGAGCGCGACGCTGTCGATCATGATGATCACGTGCAGCCGCATGGTGCAGGACTTCTATATCTGGTCGACGCCGGAATTCGGCTATCTGTCGTTTCCGGACAGCATCGCCAGCACGTCCAGCATCATGCCGCAGAAGAAGAATCCGGCGGTGCTGGAGTACCTGCGCGGCAAGACGGGGCACCTGATCGGGCTGACGGCGGCCGCGCTGTCGACGGTGAAGTCGACCCACTTCACGCATTCCGGCGACAGCAGCCGCGAAAGCACCCGTACCTGCTGGGAGTCCTGCGAGGAAGCGCTGAAGGCGCTGGAACTGATGCAGCTGCTGGTGGAGCAGGTGGCGCCCAATCGCGAACGCATGGCATCGCGCGCGGCGGACGACTTTTCGACCGTGACGGACCTGGCCGACCTGCTGGTGCGGCGCGCGGACGCGTCGTTTCGCGATGCGCACCACATCATTGGCGCGGTGGTGCGGCAGGCGCTGGAGCAAGGCTTGCCGGCGCGCGCGATCACGCCGGCGATGATCACGTCGGCGGCGGCCGAGCAGTTGGGCCGCCCGGTGACGCTGGACGAGGCGGACATCGCCGCCTGCCTGGACCCGGTGCGCAATGTGGCGGCACGCCAGTCGCTGGGCGGGCCGGCGCCGCAGTCGGTGCGGGCGCACCTGGCCGAGCAGCGCGCACGGCTGGCGTTGCAGCAGGCGGCGATCGACACGGCGCAGCAACGGGCGGCCGATGCTCAGGGCGCGTTGCAGCGCCAGGCCGTAGCGTTGGCGGCCGCGGAAACGGCGGCGGCGTAGCGATCCTGTCAGACAAGCCGCCTGATCGCGGCAGATTCACATCGATTCAACACACGGCACAAGGCGCGGCATCCTGCGCCGCCGTATAAATCATGCAAGGGGAATTCAATCATGGGCTATGCATTGCCGAAGTTCGCCGCGGCGCTGGTCGCGGCATTGGGAGTCAGCGTGGGCGCCCAGGCGGCGCAGGCGGGCTATCCGAACAAGCCGATCACGCTGGTGGTGCCCTTCGCCCCGGGCGGCACGGTGAACCTGATGGGGCGGCTGCTGGCCAACCACATGTCCGAGGCGTTGGGCCAGACGGTGATCGTGGAGAACAAGCCAGGCGGGGGCGGCAGCATCGGGGCCAATTTCGTGGCGAAGGCGGCGCCCGATGGCTACACGCTGCTGCTGGCGACGATGGGGCAGCAATCGATCCTGCCGCTGCTGTCCAAGCACCTGCCGTACAACGCCGACAAGGATTTTGCGCCGGTGGCGCTGTTTTCGACGGTGCCCAATGTGCTGGCGGTGTCCAGGGACGCGCCGGCCACGACGGTGGCCGAGCTGGTGGCCTATGGCCGCACCAATCCCGGCAAGTTGAACATGGCGTCGGCGGGCATGGGTTCGGTCAATCACCTGACCGGCGAGCTGTTCATGTTCCGCTCGGGCGCCAGGTTCGAGCATGTGCCGTACCGCGGGGCAGGGCCGGCAACGTCGGATCTGCTGTCGGGCCAGGTGCAGGTACTGTTCGCGAACCTGCCCAATGTGCTGCCCTATGTGAAATCGGGGCAGGTGCGGGTGCTGGCGGTGGCCAGCGACCAGCGCAGCGCGTCTATCAAGGACGTGCCGACGCTGGCCGAGGCGGGCGTGAAGGACGCGGTCGTCGAATCCTGGTACGGGGTGATGGCGCCGGCGGGCACGGACCCGCAGGTGGTCCGCAAGCTGCAGGACACGGTCATCGCGATTGCCAACGACAAGGCGCTGGTGGGGCAACTGGCCGACCAGGGCGCCGTGCCGTTTCCCGGCACCAGCGCAGACCTGGCCAAGCTGTCCGGTGAAGAGACCAAGCGCTGGAAGGAAATCATCGACAGCGCGAAGATCCAGCTGGACTGACGGCGGGATGGCGCAGTGTTGTCGGGCCGCGGCGCGCAGCGCCTGGCGGCCCGGGAGGAGCCGCTACAGGTCTATCACCATTTCGTGCCACGACATGCCGCCGTGGTCGGACGGCGACGGTCGCACGTAGCGGTAGCCCAGCTTGCGGTAGAGCTCGACGTGGCGCTCCTTGCACATCAGGTGGATGGTCTGCTTGCCCTGCTGGCGGGCTTGGTCGACAAACCTGCGCATCAACTGGCTGGAATAGCCCTTGCCCTGGTGGGCCGGATCCACCACCACGGACATGATCACCACGTTCGGCGCGTCCGGATCGTGGCCGATCAGTTCCTTGAAGGCCTCGTCCGACATGACCACGTCATGGGCGCAGCCGCTGTTGATGAAACCCACGATGTCGCCGTCCGCTTCCAGTAGCAGGAACCCCTGGGGGTACTGCGCGATGCGGGTGGCGATCTTGGCGTGGGTGGCGGCTTCGTCGCCTTCGTAGGCGGTGGTTTCGATCTGGAAGCAGCGGTCGGCGTCGGCGGGTTGGGGCGGGCGAAATACCAGGTTGGGCATGGCGGTAGCGGTGCAGCAAAAAACGGGCAAGGGCGGTATGGTAGCCGGTTCGCCGGCCGGTGCCCGCTCCGGGGCCGGCCGACCGCGCCGCAGACAAAAAAAGCGCATTCCCCGGGGAGGGGGAATGCGCGAAATAGCGGTGTGGCGCCGCACGAGAAACCTGCTTGCGGCACCCCGCCGGCTTGCGGTACTTCGGCCCGAGTCCGCGAACTGCTGCGGGAACTCGCGGCCAGATTAGATACTGTTGGTCGCACGGCTATACCGTGCGTCTCAGTTTCAGGGTAATCCTCCGGGTATTTACTTTTTGTTATGCTCGGGACAGCCCAGCCTGCAGCCACCGCGCAGCGACCTTCGAGCATGAACTCAAATGCTTTCCTGGCCGGCCTGCCGCCGTCCGCCACGTCCGATATCGTCCACCATCATTTCGATGTCTCGGCGCAGGCCCCCGAACGCCGTTTGCTGGCCTGGCGGGAACAGGTCGGCCACGTAGTGGATGTGCTGCCCACGCGTGATGCGCTGCAACAGCCCTTCAATGCCTCGATCGACCGCTTTCGGGTCGGCCCCCTGATGTTCACGGATTGCCGTTCCGACGCCATGCGGCTGGAACGGTCGCTGGTGCGCATTTCACGCGACAACATCCGGGATTTCGCCTTCCATGTGTTCCTGGAAGGCAGCGTGGACGGCGTCGCCGTGCGCAATGGGGCGCGCACGCAGGACGAGGGCGGGGGGGTACGGGTGCTGGCCGTGGACCTCGGCCAGCCCGTGCGGATGCGCCGCCATGCCTGCCGCATGCTGACGTTTTTCGTGCCGGCGGACAGGGTGCTGGAGGTATTTCCGGACCCGCAGGCGCTGCATGGCCGGATGCTGCGAGACGCTTCGCCGCTGGCCCGGCTGGCACTGCGGCAGGCGGCCGCGCTGGGGCAGGCGGTGCGCGGCTTGAGCGCGGCGCAGGCCCAGGACGACATCAGCGCCTGCGTGCGGCTGCTGCTGGCCGCGTTCGGCAAGGACGCGCGCCTGTCGGGCAATGCCCGGGCGGCGGCGCGGGCCGCGATGTTCGGCGAGGTGCGGCGCTACATCCAGGCCAATCTGCACCAGGCTGGACTGACGCCGGAATCCGTGGTGCAGGCGCTGCAATTGCCTCGGCCCACGGTGTACCGGATGTTCCAGCACGAAGGCGGGCTGGGCGCCTACATCCGCCACCTGCGGCTACAGCTGGCGGCCGAGGAACTGGTGCGCTATCCGCACCTGACGGTGATGGAAATCGCGTACGGACTGGGGTTCGGCAGCGCGTCGGACTTCACCCGGGCGTTCCGGCGCGCCTACGACATGGCGCCGCAGGAATTCCGCGAGCAATCGTGGCGGTGGCCGGAACCGGCGAAGCAGCCGGCGTAGTGCAATGCCATCGGCGAAGGCGCGCTGGCGGGCGTCCTGGCCGCCTGTCTTGTTGCGGGCAGACCATGGCGCGCGGACTATTGCGCGCAGACCTGCCGCACGCACTCCCTCAGCCAGTGGTGCCCGGAATCGGCGTCCATGCGCGGATGCCACAGCATGGACACGGTGATGTCCGGCGTGTCGACGGGCAGCGCGAAGCTGTGCATGCCGACGCGCAGGTTGCCGGTGTGGCGTTCGGGCACGCTGGCGACGAGATCGGTGCCGCGGGCTAGCGTCAGCGCGTCGGAAAAACCGGCCACGATGGTGGCGATCTGGCGGGTCAGGCCCAGTGACGCCAGGGCCTCGTCGATGGGGCCCTTGTCCAGCCCGCGCCGCGATACCAGCACGTGCTGGCCGGCGGCGTAGCGGGCCGGCGTGATCTTGCCTTTGGCCAGCGGGTGATCGGCGCGCACGGCGCCGATGAACTTATCGCGGAACAGCGCGCGCGTGCGGATTTCGGGGCTGCTGGCGGCGCCGACCACGCCGGTTTCCAGATCCACGGTGCCATCGCGCAGCGGCGCGCTGTTCTTGTCGGACTTGGCGACAAAGCGCAGTGTGACGCCGGGCGCCTCGCGGCCCGCCAACGCGATGAGGGCGGCGCCGAAATTCTCCACGAAGCCGTCGCTGGTGCGCAGCGTGAACGTGCGCGCCAGCCGGGACGGGTCCAGCAATTCGGCGGGGCGTAGCACGGCGAGGGCTTGCTGCACCAGGCTGGCCACCTGCTCGCGCAGTTCCATGGCGCGCGGCGTGGGCACCAGGCCGCGGCCGGCCCGCACCAGCAAGGGGTCGCCCGTGGTGCCGCGCAGGCGCGCCAGCGCCCGGCTCATGGCCGAGGGGCTCAGATGCAGGCGGCGCGCGGCGCGCGCCACGTTGCCTTCGGCCAGCAGCACGTCCAGCGTCAGCAGCAGGTTGAGGTCGGGGTGGGGCATGGCGCGACGTTATCACGGCAGGCGCGAAAGATGGCGTTTGGTGCATGTATAAAGTGCAAATGATGCGCCTTCCGCCAGGGTTCGGACGGCCATAAGCTGGGGATCACGGTCTGCCCGGCGTACAGCGGGCGGCCTTTTTCGATGCCAGTCTTCGCAGAAAACCATGTCGCAAACCTTGTCGAACCCGAACCCGAACCCGAACCCGAACCCGAACCCGAACCCGAACCCGAACCCGAACCTGGCCGCCGCCGCTGCCCCGCACACCACCTGGGCCTTGGCCAGCCTGGCGCTGTCCTTGCTGCTGGCGTCCCTGGGCACCAGCAGCGCCAACGTGGGTTTGCCCGCATTGGCGCAGGCCTTCTCCGCGCCGTTCCCGCAAGTGCAGTGGATCGTGCTGGCCTACCTGGTCGCGATCACGGTCTGCGTGGTCGGCGCCGGCCGCCTGGGGGACCAATGGGGGCGCAAGCACCTGTTGCTGTCGGGTATCGCGGTGTTCACCTTGGGATCGGCGCTATGCGGCTTGGCGCCCACGTTGGGGCTGCTGATCGCGGCGCGGGCCGTGCAAGGTGCGGGTGCGGCGGTGATGATGGCGCTGTCGATGGCCTTCGTGGGCGACATCCTGCCCAATCACCGGATGGGCAGCGCGATGGGGCTGCTGGGCACGATGTCGGCGGTGGGCACCGCGCTGGGGCCCACGCTGGGCGGCGTGCTGATCGCGGCGCTGGGCTGGCGGTTCCTTTTCCTGGCAAACCTGCCGCTGGGCCTGCTGGGCATCATCCTGGTGGCGCGCTTTCTGCCGGCGGATCGCCCCAGGACGTCGGGCGCGAGCTTCGATGTGGCCGGCATGATGTTGCTGGGGGGCACGCTGGCGGTCTATGCGCTGGCGATGACGCTGGGACGCGGCCAATTCGGCGCCTTGAATATTGCACTACTGCTGGCTGCAGTGGCGGGCGCGTGGCTGTTCCTGCGGGTCGAGACCCGGGTGCCGGCCCCGCTGGTGCGCCTGGCCATGCTGCGTGAACGCGGCCTGGGGGCGGGCCTGGCCATGAACGCGCTGGTGTCGACGGTGATGATGGCGACGCTGGTGGTCGGCCCGTTCTACCTGACCCAGGCGCTGGGGCTGGGCGCGGCCGAGGCCGGCCTGGTGATGTCGGTGGGGCCGCTGATCAGCGCGGTGTGCGGCGTGCCGGCAGGGCGCCTGGTGGACGGCCTTGGCGCCGCCCGAATTGCGCGGCTGGGCCTGGCCGCCATGGTCTTTGGCGCGGCCTTGCTGGCGGCGTTGCCCGTCACGCTGGGCGTGGCCGGGTATCTGGGACCGATCGTGGTGCTGACGATCGGCTACGCGGTGTTCCAGGCGGCCAACAATACCGGCGTCATGGCCGATGTGGACCCGCGCCAGCGCGGGCTGGTGTCGGGCATGCTGAGCCTGTCGCGCAACCTGGGGCTGGTCACGGGTGCGTCGGCCATGGGGGCGGTGTTTGCCCTGGCGGCGGGGGCGGCCGATCTGACTGCGGCGGCGCCCGGGGCCGTGGCGCAGGGTATGGGCGTGGCGTTTGGCGTGGCCGCGGCGCTGGCGGCCTGCGCCTGGGGAATCGGCGGGCGTCAGCGGCGCGGTTGAGCTGGGTGCCACCGGACGGAACGGTCGCCCTGGCTGGCTCTGGCCTGCGCTATCGGCCCCGGCGCTATCGGCGCGTGCGCCTGGGCAGCGCTACCAGCCGTTCGATGGCGGCGTCGTCGACGCCATCGGAGGCGCCGTCAAAGGTATCGGCATCGCGCAGTGCTTGCGGAAACACCAGGTCGGTGGCGCTTTCGATCCAGCTGATGGGCTTTTGCTGCAGCTTGAACAGCTTGTCGAAATGCAGCACTTCGAAGTCGATGCCGTCGACCAATTTTTCCTGCGACAGGCGAAAACCCGTGGCCCGCAGCGCGCCGCCCGCGTCGAACCAGGCGACCACCTTGAAGTTGCTCAGCGCCACCTGCACCGAGCTGTAGACGGGGTCGCTGTTCAGGAACAGCGGGCCGCTGTAGACGCAGATGCGCGCGCTTTTGCCGGCTTCGCCTTCCACGCCCTGTTCCAGCAGCAGTTGTTCCAGCCGGCCCCATTGGCCGTGGTAGCCCATGACGGCGCGATTGAAGGCCGGCACCTGCGGCACGGCATTGGCATACGAGCAGGTCATGTCCGCGGCGGTCTTGGCAGCCTCCATGGTCGGCCCCCACTCGGCGTCTTCGCGCCGCGACAGGTGGCCGCGGTCAAAGCCGCTCTTGGCATACCAGGCGTCGTCCAGCTGGGCGGCGTAGTCGATGCGGTTGTCGCGCAACCAGCGGTCCTTGCGGGTGCTGTTGTCCAGCTCGGCATAGCGCTGCTTGCCGTTGACGTTGAGGGCGCTGAGCACCGGCACGCGCCGCACGGCGTGCTGGATCGTGCTGAAGTGGTGGTACTTCAGCACGTAGTCGTTGGGGGCGTTGCCCTGCATCGCCAGCTTCTTGCGCAAGGCGGCGCTGGGGGCGGGCAGGGCAAGGCGCAGGCCCATGAACTGGTCGTCGTAGCCCAGGCAGGCCGAATAGTCCTGTTCGTCTTCGCGCTTGGTCTCGAAGGCTTGCGGCAGGGCTGTGGCCGGGTCGGCCAGCGTCTGCACCGAGACCGGCTGGCCGGCGCTGACGACGATACGGATTTCGACTGCGGCGGGGGCTGGATTCGGGGCCGCGACAGGGGCCGCCGCAGCAAGCCCCAGTTCCTGCGCGGGCAGCACCGGCAACGATGCGGCGGTGAAGGGCCGGGCGTTGGTGTAGGCAGGGCTGCGCAGGGTCTGGATCAAGGGATGCCGGTCGATGCCGCTGGCCGGCGACAGCAGGTAGCCGACGATGGCGCTGACACGAAAGCCGCGATTGCTGATCCACACCACGCGGGATTCATCGACGCGGCCGTTTTCGACGGGAATGGGCTGGCCGTCGCGGTCCAGGTAGTTGCCCGCGGCGTCTTTCCTGGCCACGCCGGCGCTGTGCAGGGCAATGACCTGCCATTCGTTGTTGAAGACGGCCGCGCCGCTGCTGCCCGGCGCGGTGTCGCTCTGGTAGATCAGCGCATCGGGCAGGCTGTTGTCGACGATTTCGTTGTTGCGCAGCGCCACTTGCTTTTCGCGGCCGTCGGGATGCTGCACGATGGTGGCGTAGTCGCCGGCGCCGGCCTTGCCCAGCGTGCCGTCCAGCACCAGGTAACCCTGGTCCGACAGACGCCGCTGGCCGCTCACATCCCACGGCTTGACCGCCACCAGCGCCAGGTCCAGCGCGGCGTAGGTGTGCAGGAAGGTCTCAGGGTCCAGGGCATGGGCCACGGGTTCCTGGCGCCGGCCCAGCACGTCGTATTCGTACCCAAATTCGATCGCCGCGTCGTCGGCAAAGGCCGCGAACTCGGCGGCCGTGGCGACCGGAAAGACGTGATGGTTGGTCAGCATCAGTTCGGGCGTGACCATGAAGCCGGTGGCGTAGGCGGCCCTGCGCGTGGTCTTGTCCAGGTAGCGGACCCGCCCGACCGAACGCGCATGCAGGTAGCCGGACAGCAGGTAATTGCTGGGCAGCAGGTCGTTGGTGCCGACGTAGCGTTCGAAGGCCAGGTCGGCGCTTTCGCGGGCGGTGGCCGACAGCATGGCGCGGCGCCGCTCGAAATGCACCGCGCCGTCCAGCTCGCGGGCCGACGCGGCCGCATTGCGCTGGCGCAGCGCGGTGACATCGTCGGCGCCGATGGGATACGCCGCTTCGGCTTGGGCAAGCAGTTCGACCGGCAGCTTCATGGGGGGCCTCCGCCAGGGCGGCGAAGCGGGGCTTCGCCTGGGTAGCGTCGAGCGTAGCGTGCGATCGATGACAGGAACATTGCCGAAAAGGCGGAGGTCGGGCGGACGAGACCGGGGGCAAGAACCGCCTTGCCGGCGGCTCGGCCACCCCTTATCGGCTACCGGTCTCGTAGATATCCCAGGCCTGACTGGCATCCGCGTTGTCATGAATCAGCGCCATCAGCGCCCGCACCACCGCCGACGGATCGGCATGCTGGTAGACGTTGCGGCCATACACCAGCCCCACGGCGCCCTGGTCCAGCAGCTCGCGTGAGCGGCCAAAGACCTGGCGCAGGTCTTCGCGGCCGCCGCCGCGCACCAGCACCGGGCAACGGGCGGCCTGCACCACGCGATGGAAGTCCTGCGCGTGAGTGGTGGGGTCCGCCTTGACGATGTCGGCGCCCATCTCGCGCGCCAGCCGCACCAGCGTGACGATTTTTTCCGCGTCGCCATCGACCATGTAGCCGCCGCGCTCGGTATGCGGCGCCATGACCAGCGGCTCGATCATCAAGGGCATGCCGTAGCGGTCGCAGTCGGCGCGCACGCGGGCGATGTTGGCCACGCATTGGCGGAACAGGTCGGGTTCGCCCGGCAGCATGAACAGGTTGACCACGACGCAGGCCGCGTCCATCTGCACGGCGGGCAGCACGGGGTCCTGTTCGTTTTGCAGCACCGCCCACATGACGCGGTGGATGGTGGCGTTGTAGGGGTTACCCATGTCCAGGCGCATGACCAGGGCGGGCTTGTCGCGGCCGGGCTGATGCTGCAGCAGATCGGCCTGGCCGTAGTTCAGCTGGATGGCGTCGGGGCCGGCGGCCAGCAGTTGGGCCATGACGGCGGGCATGTCTTCCAGGCCCGACAGAAAGCTGGGTTCGTTGCAGACGCCGTGGTCCACGGCGATGTCCAGGCAGCGGCCGGCATTGAGCAGGCGATTCAGGCGGGCTTGTTTGAGGTGCGGCATGAGGGCTCCGGGGTCAGTCCAGCGTTTGCAGGTGGCGCTGGGCGGCCGCGTCGATAGCGGCGATGTGTGGGGGATCCAGGTGCAGCGCGGCGGCGTGCGCGTTCTGGGTGGCCTGGCGGGCGTCGCGGGCGCCGCACAGCGCCACGGTGACGCCGCCGGGCCGGGTGGTCCAGGCGATCATCAGCTGCGCCAGTGTGCAATCGAGTTGCTGGCGCAGCGGTTCCAGATCCCTGAAAAACGCTTGCAGCCGGGTGCGGTTTGCAGTGGAAAAGCGCGGGTTGCCGGCGCGTTGGTCGTCGCCGCCGAACTGGCGGGCCGGATCGATGGGGCCGGCCAGCAGGCCCAGCGCCAGCGACGAATAGCCCAGGATGCTGACCTTGTGTTCGCGGCACAGCGGCATCAGGGTGGCTTCGATGTCGCGGTCGATGAGGCTGTAGCGTTCCTGGATGGCATCGACCGGGCCGTGGCGCAGGTATTCGGCCAGCGTGGCCGCGTCCACATTGCTGACGCCGATGCCGCGGATCTTGCCCTGGCGCTTCAGGTCGAGCAGGGCGTCCATGGTTTCGGCAACCGGTGTGGTGTCGTCCTGCCAGTGGGTGATGTACAGGTCGATGTAGTCGGTACGCAGGCGCGCCAGGCTTTGCTCGACCTCATGGAAAATGGAGGCGCGCCCCAGATGGCGGTGCACGGCCTGGCCGTCTTCGTCAAAGAAATGGCGGCCCTGGCGGGTGTGCCACACCAGGCCGCACTTGGTGGCGATCACGGCCTGGTCGCGGCGGCCTTCCAGGGCGCGGCCGACCAGGCGTTCGGCGTGGCCCAGGCCGTAGGCGGGGGCGGTGTCGATCAGTTGCACGCCTGCATCGAGCGACGCCCGGATGGCGTCGATGGCGGCCACGTCGTCGTTGCCGCCCCACATCCAGCCGCCCATGGCCCAGGTGCCCAGGCCCACGGTTTGGCAGCGGATGGCGCCAGCGCCCAGTGTGATGGTGTTCATCGGTGTCCCTTCTTGACGTTCATGAGATGGTCGACGGTGACGGCGCCCAGGAGGATCAGGCCCTTGACCACGTCCTGCCAGTACGGCGACACGTCCAGCAGGATCAGCGAGCTGGTCACCACCGACAGCAGCGCCAGGCCCAGCACCGCGCCCAGCACCGTGCCCGAGCCGCCTTTCAGGCTGGCCCCGCCGATGACGACGGCGGCGATGACGTTCAGTTCCATGCCGACGCCGAAGGTGGGCGTGGCGGCGCCAAAGCGCGCGGTATAGACCACGCCGGCCAGGCCCGCCAGCGCCGAGCACAGCACGGTGACCCAGAACTTGACGCGACCGGTGCGGATGCCGGCGTAGAGTGCGGCCTTTTCGTTGCTGCCGGTGTAGAACACCTTGCGCAGCAGGGCCGAGCGGCGCAGGGCGAAGTCGCTGAGGGCGACGATGACGCCGAAGATCAGGATCACCGCGGGAATGCCGGCGATCGTGCCCTGGCCGATGAACTTGAACTGCGGCGGCAAGGAAAAAAGCGATTGTGGCGTGCCCTGGGTGATGGCCAGGCACAGCCCGCGCACGATCACCATGAAAGCCAGGGAGGCGATGAAATGACTGAGCCCGATGCGCGTGACGCAGCCGCCGATCATGGCGCCGATCGCCGCGCTGGCGGCGATGGCGGCCAGGCCGGCCGTCCACGGATCCAGCCCCATCAGGAACAGCTTGCCGGTCACCACCATGGCCAGGCACACCACCGAGCCCACCGACAGGTCGATGCCGCCGACGATGACCAGGAAGGTCATGCCGACCACCACGATGCCCTCGATGGAGAACGACAGCAGCATTGCGCGCACGTTTTCCCAGGTCAGGAAGTGGGGCGAGGCGAAGCTCATCACCAGGCATAGCCCGGCAATGATCAGCAGCAGGCCGGCTTCGCGCAGGCTCGCCAGCCGGTGGCGCAGGCGTGGCGGCGTGTCGGCGGCCCGGGGGGCGGGCGCCAGCGCGGCGCTGGCCGATTGCGGGGAGGGTAGGTCGGTCATCATGCCGTCTCCTGTGCGCCCAGGCCCGAGGCCAGCCTGAGCAGCTTTTCTTCTGTCATGTCGGCGCGGGCCAGCTCGCCGGCCAGCCTGCCGTTGCGGATCACCAGCGCGCGGTCGCACAGGCCGATGATTTCGGGCAATTCGGATGAGATCACCACCACGCCGACGCCCTGGTCGGCCAGCTCGCGCAGCAGATGGTGGATTTCGGACTTGGCACCCACGTCGACGCCGCGGGTGGGTTCGTCCATCAGCACCACGGCGGGGCGGGTGGCCAGCAGCTTGGCAATCGCCACTTTTTGCTGGTTGCCGCCCGACAGGCAGGCGGCATCCTGGCCCACGCCGGCGGACTTGAGCTTGAGCCGCGTGCCCAGGTCGACCGCCAGCTGGCGTTCGGCCGTGCGCCGCAACAGGCCAAAGCGGCTGCTGATGCGCGCCAGCGCCATGGACGACACGTTCTGCTCGATGGGCATGTCCAGGAACAGGCCGGCGGCCTTGCGGTCTTCGCTGAGGTAGGCGATGCCGTGGCGCAGCGCGTCGGTATAGCGGCGCAGGCTCAGGGGTTTGCCGCGCAGGCTGACCGTGCCCTGGCGCGCGCGCCGCAGGCCGCAGACGGTTTCGGCCAGCTCGCTGCGGCCGGCGCCCATCAGTCCAGAAATGCCCAGAATCTCGCCGCGCCGCAGGCTGAAAGAAATGCCGTGCACGCGGGTGCCGTCATCGATGCCCTTTACCTCCAGCAGGGTTTCAGGCGGCTGACCCGTATCGTCCTGCCCGGGCGGGTAATAGTTGCCCAGGTCGCGCCCGACCATGCTGCGCACCAGGGCGTCCGGGGTCATGTCGGCAATGCAGGCGCAATGCACGTCGCGGCCGTCGCGCAGCACGGTGACGCGATCGCAGTGCGCGAAGATCTCGGCCATGCGGTGGCTGATGTAGATGATGCCGATGCCCTGCGCCTTCAGGCCGTGCAGCACGCGGAACAGCGCGGCCGATTCCACTTCGGTCAGCGCCGCGGTGGGTTCGTCCAGGATCAGCACCTTGCAGTCCAGCGTCAGCGCGCGGGCGATCTCGACCAGTTGCTGGCTGGAAATGCCCAGTTGATCCACCCGCAGCGCCGGGTCGATGTCCTGCCCCAGCCGCCGCAGCACCTGCGCGGCGCGGCGGTTCAGGTCGGCATAGTCCATCCAGGCGCGCCGTTGCGTGTTGATGTGCGGCATGAACAGGTTCTCGGCCACGGTGGCGTCGCCGCACAGCGCGATTTCCTGGTGCACCAGGCCGATGCCCAGCCGCATGGCGTGGGCCGGCCCGTCGATGACGACCCGCTGGCCGTCCAGCAGGATGTCGCCGGCATCCGGCGCATGGATGCCGTCGATGATTTTCATCAGCGTCGACTTGCCGGCGCCGTTCTCGCCGCACAGGGCATGGATTTCGCCCCGTTGCAGCGAGAAGCGCACGCTGGTCAGCGCCTGCGCCGCGCCGAAGCGCTTGCTGATGCCCTGCAGTTCCAGCAGGGGCGCGGCGGGCGTCATTCGTTGATGCCCTTGGTGCCGCGGCGCGCCAGGTACTTGTCCCAATAGAAGTCGTCGGCATTGGCCTTGCTGACGATCGACAGGCCGTTGTCCAGGAACGGCACCGCCATGGGGTTGCTGCCGTTGCGCCTGGCGTCGTTCATGGGGTCGATCAGTTGCTGGTTGCGCGCCAGGAACAGCAGCATCATGCCCATGTAGCCCTGCACGCCCTGGTTGGGATTGACCGAACCGAATACCTCGCCGGACTTGATCATGTCCAGGATCTTGGCGTTGACGTCGCAGCACAGCACCTTGATGTTCTTCTTGGTTTCGATGCTGGCCTGCGCGGCCCCCAGCGCGGAATTGGCCTCGGGCATGAACAAGGCGCCCAGGCCGGGGTTGGCCTGCGCCAGGCTCAACGTGGCCTGGTAGGCCTTGTTCGGGTCCTGGTTGCTGGCCGCGCGGCCCACCAGTTTCATGCCGGGGTGCTTGGTCTTCATGCGGTTGATGAAGGCCGCGATGCGCCGGTCGTGGTTGTCCTGGCCGGGGTTTTCCAGTACCGCGTATTCGCCCTTGCCGCCCAGTGCGGCGGCGATGGCGTCGGCGGCCTGCGCGCCTTCGCGGTCGTTGTCGGACGTCACGAACGACACGCGCTTGGAATTGGGCGAATCGGCGGCAAAGGTCACCACCGGAATGCCCATCGCCGCGGCGCGGTTGATGGGTTCGATGAAGGGGTCAGGGTTCATCGGGTGCAGCAGGATGCCCGCGGGCTTGCGCGCCAGTTCCTGTTCAAAAGAGGCCAGCTGTTTGTTGACGTCGTACTCGGGCGTGCCCGAATAACGGGTGCGTACGCCGAGCGACTGGCCCAGCTGCTTCATCATTTCGTACACCGGGAACCAGTACTCCACGCCCGACACCATCACGTTCATCACGTAGACGTCGTTGGGGTTGCCGCGCAGGCCGGGGGCCTGCGGCGCGGCTTGCGCAAAGGCATTGGCGCTGGCCAGGCCCGCGCCCGCCGCCGCCACGGTCTTCAGGAAATCTCGTCTCATGTTTCCGCTCCTCGTCCTTGCATTGATCCAACGGCCCTGGGGCCCGGGAACCTGCTGATCGGTCTGATTCGACCAATTCGTTGTTATGACATCGAGAGCACTATATGGCAGCCGAAATTTTTAGATTACTAGGGGAAACACTGCTATCCTGCAAAAAATTTCCGTAGACAATGTTATGACATGAGAACAGACATCTACCTCGGGATAGACATGGGCTCCACGGGTTTGAAGGCGGTTGCCTTCGAAGCCGGGAGCGGGGCCACCCTGGCGGCCGCGGGCGGCGCGTTGCCCTATCGGCAGTTGCCGCAGGGCGGCTGCGAACTGGCCGCCGATGCCATCGAGGCCGGCCTGGCGCACGCCCTGCGGGGCGTCGCTGACCAGCTGGGCGGCCGGGTGCGGGAGGTGCGCGCGCTCAGTTGCACCGGCCACGGGGCGGGGCTGTATCTGCTGGATGCGTCCGGCGAACTGCTGGGCGGCGGCGCGGTGGCGTCCACCGACCAGCGCGCCGCGGGCCGCGCCCGCGCGCTGGCGCAGCGGCTGGGCGATGCGCTCTATGACGAGGTCGGTTGCCGGCCGTGGTCGGGGCAACCGTCGCTGATCGCGGCCGAGCGCTTCCAGGCGGACCCGGCGTTGCGCGGCCGCGCCCGCCACCTGCTGTTCGCCAAGGACTATCTGGCGTTTCTCCTGACGGGCCAGATCGCCACCGATGCCAGCGACGCCAGCACGGCGGGCTTGCTGACGCTGAAGACCGGCGGCTGGTCGGCGATGGCGTTCGAGGCCGCCGGCCTGGCCGATCTGGCCGCGCAGGCGGCCCCGATCGTTGCGGCCGGTTCGGTGATCGGCCGGGTGTCGGCCGGGGCCGCGGCCACCTTCGGCCTGCCGGCCGGCGTGCCGGTGGCCATGGGCGCGATCGATCTGCTCGCCTCGCTGCGGGCGGTGGGCGCCGAGCGCCACGGCCATGCCGTGGCGGTGCTGGGCACCTGGTGCGTCAATGCCGTGGTGGCGCCGGCGCGCGAACCCAAGCCCGAGGTCGGCGCCATCGTGCGCTTCGGCGACCCGGATCGCCGGCTGTATCTGGAGAACAGTCCCTCGTCGATGGCCAATGTGGCCTGGGCGGCGCGCGCGCTGCAATTTCCCGACGCGGCGGCCGTGGTCGAATGCGCCATGTCGGCGCCGTTGGGGGCCGAGGGCTTGCGCTTTCTGCCGTTCATCAATGGTGGCAATTGGCCGGCGGGCGCCAGTGCCGGCTTCGTGGGATTGCAGGGGCACCACACGCGCGCCCACCTGGCCCGCGCCGTGGTGGACGGCGTGGCGGCCTGGCATGCCTGGCACCTGAAACGCCTGGCCGCGCAAGGCCTGGGTGTGGCGGGCAGGGTGGCCGCGCTGGGCGGCGGCGCCCGCGACCGGCGCATGGCGCAGTTGCTGGCCGGCCTGCTGGGCCACGCGGTAGAGCGCTGCGGCGATGATGAAACCGGCGCGCGCGGCGCGGCGGGCTATGCGGCATTGTCGCAAGGGGCGGGCGATTGTCTGCCGGCGCCGTGTGAACGGGTCGACCCCGACCCGCGGCAACAAGCCGCGCACGCGGATTTCTACGCGGCATTTCAGGCGCTGGCGGACAGCATGGCGCCAGCATTCGCGCAGTTGGCGGGAGCGGCGCGATGAGCGCGGTCGCGCCGTATGTGCGCCCGGCGGCGCTTGCCGGCCGCCATTTTTCGACCGTGATTGTGGGCGCCGGCATCAAC
>NZ_JAELTJ010000438.1 GCF_016428805.1 Achromobacter sp. ASV32 | reverse complement strand
CAACTGCGTACTCGGCCTCTCCCAGGTTCTGGATAAAGTGTGGCGTAGGTTCCATTTCACCCTTGCCCTTGTACGTTGGCACATTGATAAACTGGTAGTCGTACTTGAAGCCTGCATTTGCTTGCATAAATTCTGCATGGTTGCTGACATCTGGCAAGTTGTCCAGCTTTGGGTATCGCCACTGGTATAACCGGGCAATGGACGGGCGAGCTCTGCCCTGCTGGTCCAAAGCCACGGCAGGAACTCCGAGTCGCACCAAACGCGAAAAGAGGGACTGCTCCAAATTGGCGTAATGGCGGAAGGCAAGACTTTGAATTACCGGAGAGTTCTGATAATGGTCACCACACATGACTACTCGCTGGAGAGGCATCTTGCCATTGACAGGCTTTTGCATGGCCAAGGGAATAAACGTCTCAATCTCTGTGACCTGAGCCGCCTCTTCCATAACCACATTGTCGTAATG
>NZ_JAELTJ010000437.1 GCF_016428805.1 Achromobacter sp. ASV32 | reverse complement strand
GGCATAACTAGCAGAGGCTAAACACGCTATTTTGGCCAAAAGATGGTGGTGATATTGGAACGGCAGACAGGGTGAGACGGTTGAAATTTGCATCGCAATCTAAACTCGTTCCCTGCACACCGAGAATAGAGAAGCGCTTCGGTAGGTAACGGCATCAAGTACGGTGTTGTTGATAAGGTACCTAGTTGATATTCAAGGTACGAGCACGGCTCTGTTTTGGGGTCGGTTGGGGTAATCACGGCAGCTTCCATTGCCGCAACCGTGCGCTGCGAGGTAGGTACCCGTTGTCTGATCGCTACGAGCCGAGCAGGCCGAATTGTTAGAGGCTGAGGGGTACTCGACAGCCCCTAGGTACTGGCTGTCTAAGAGCTGAGCTCACCCAACCCCCTCCACAGATCCGTTGTCAGGTAGCTTAGGTAGCGTGAGGTGCACCAAACCTGTTAACAAGGTACCTCATCTACAC
>NZ_JAELTJ010000436.1 GCF_016428805.1 Achromobacter sp. ASV32 | reverse complement strand
GCTTTCTGTTGTAATTCTAGGCTTTGATTGGATCGGGTAATGAAACTGATAATATTTTTCAAAACTGAGCTTACTGCATGCGTAAAAAATGGGGATTGTGAGTTTGCATCTAGTAAACTAACTGGGCATCCAAGTAGTCCGTACAAGGAGGACGAATCGCAATGGCGGCAACGTCGACGGGTGTTACTGATTGATGCTGTTGGTGTTGCAACTGTTGCTGACATTCTCCAAATCTTCAAAGAAAATGAGGCGTGTATACGAACATGATAAAAAAACCGTTGTCAGTTTGTGGCTGTTGTGTGCATCCAGCCACTCCTGCCGTCTCTTGCTACCTGTTTTCCACCTCTGGCAGCCCGAGATCAAACTTTTAACTCTTGCCTGCGTCTCACTTCATGCAGTCAAATCATTGTTCGACCTGCCGTCTAATATAAGTTTGAAAATGGCAACCTGGTCAGATCTGCCC
>NZ_JAELTJ010000435.1 GCF_016428805.1 Achromobacter sp. ASV32 | reverse complement strand
GGCGAGTCCAGCTATCTGCGACTTTATGTGGCGTCAAGTGGATTCTATTCGTCGTCGGTCGCTCGAATGAATGGACGGGTGTCGTTGTCGCAACGTCGTCAAAAGTCGAAGTCCGGGCTCCGAATGCGTCCTCAAAGAAACCTACTGGACAAGCAAGAAAAAAAGAAACACAAAGCAGCGTTGTATCGGCTGGCTTCTCAAGCAGCCCTTATGAATCCAATCTTTGTCCGTTGCCCTTGTCCCTTTGAGCCCGACGTTAAAAGACTGGGTGACGAAACTGTAAACAGCAGGTTGTCGCGAGGTCGTAAAGGTTTGGACAGGTTCCGTTTCCCTGGAAGTTGGCCTTGCTTTGGTGTGGGCACGCCTGGCATTGCAGGAATTGGGACTGGGGCAACACTTTTTGGCGGGGCCACGGCTGGGCCCCACGCACCACGCACTTGGCAGGCAGGAGCACTACTTATGGA
>NZ_JAELTJ010000434.1 GCF_016428805.1 Achromobacter sp. ASV32 | reverse complement strand
AGCATGGCGAGCTTGTTAGCGGAACGTTACAAATGGGCCGCCGTCTTCTTCGTCGGTGCGCTCGGCTTCAAGCAGATGGCCCTCTACTACGCCTTTACCGTGTTTGCCTATCTCCTCGGTCGATGCATTACTCCTCGAATCAAAATTACACGCCTCATCGGAATCGCGCTGGTCACTGTTGTATCGTTTGCCGTCCTCGTTCTACCCATTATACTCGGAGATGTGTACGACGCCCACCGCGGCATCAATTCACGACCCGAGCTGGGCGGCCCTCCACCTCCGCTGCCCATCTTTGCCTTTGTCTCTGCCTATGTCGACACCGAGGCGTTTTACTACCCAATTCTCGAGCAAATGGTGCAAATGATCCACCGTGTATTTCCATTTGCTCGTGGCTTGTTTGAAGACAAGGTCGCCAACTTTTGGTGCGCAGCCAACGTCGTTTTCAAGCTCCGCGACTATCCACC
>NZ_JAELTJ010000433.1 GCF_016428805.1 Achromobacter sp. ASV32 | reverse complement strand
GTGGGCTCGGAGATGTGTATAAGAGACAGCGCTTCCGGAGGCCATCCAGTAATGATCGCACCGCTCGACGGTCTTCCTCTCTCTCTTCCTTTTCATGCTGTAGCTGATTTGTAACCAAGGCGTGACTACGCTGCAGCTCACTAAGCGCTGTGAGAAGGTCTTCAATCTGGCTATGTAGATAGCGGTCTTCGGTATTCTTTGCGTTGGCTCCTGTTTTCGGTCCAACGGGTGTCGACTCGCGACTAGAAGTGTCGTCCTCCGCATTGGCAGAATCTCTGGACATGCTCGTTCCCTCCGTTGACGTAGAGCTGGCGATGCTGGCCGAGCTCGCTTCGATCGAGTTGAGCGTGGACGCCAGGCTTTGTTTCGACGTGCTTCGGCGCAAGATGCTAAACTGCTTCCCTGGGGCACTGGATCCTGGAGCGAGAGTTGCCGTTTTGGTTGAGTTTGTATTCGAAGTGGCC
>NZ_JAELTJ010000432.1 GCF_016428805.1 Achromobacter sp. ASV32 | reverse complement strand
ATGTGTATAAGAGACAGCGCGGAGACCGTGCAGTCCGTGCCAGAACCCTCTTAGTTGATCAGATGGTACACGAGCCAGCGTTCGACCAGCTGCGGACCAAAGAGCAGTTGGGTTATATCGTCTTTGCAGGAATGCGCAACTTTGCAACAAGGTGTGGATTCCGGTTTTTGATCCAGAGCGAGAGGACCCCGGACTATCTAGACAGACGCATTGAGGCATTTTTGATCCAATTCAGTTCGACGCTAGAGAACATGAGCGACGCAGACTTTGAGGGTCACAAGAGAAGTTTGATCAATAAGCGACTCGAGAAGTTGAGAAATCTCGATCAGGAGTCGTCAAGGCACTGGGTACAGGTATCGAATGAATACTATGACTTTGAGCAAGGTAAATGACACATGCTCGCTCCCTCGCACAAGTACAAGTCTTGCTAACAATGAACAGCTCAACTTGATGCTGCACATGTA
>NZ_JAELTJ010000431.1 GCF_016428805.1 Achromobacter sp. ASV32 | reverse complement strand
CCCGTGGTTGAGTTACGGAGAACAAATCTCATATGTCTTCTTCTTGTTCTATGATAGATTGTGAAGAGCGACGGATATAATGCAATAATGTAGTAAAACTAAGAGAATAAACCACAATTAGTTCTATTACCATCGCCTCGCTGCTCATGCTATAGTCACTGCTAGTTTCGCGGCTACAACTATTATTGTTGTTGTTGTCGCTGTTGTTGCTGTTGTCGCTATTGTCGCTATTGTCGCTATTGTCGCTATTATCGCTATTATCTCTATTGTTGTTTATTATCGCTGTTATTATCGCCATTATTACTATGGTCGCTGGTATCGCTGTTGTCGCTATTATGCTTCTTATCATCCGTAATAATAAATGTAAAAACAATGTTTAATAGACCAATATACTTTAAAAAATTTATATTCTTTTGAAAATCGTCAAAATACAAAACAATGGTATATCCAAGCATAACCGTAATC
>NZ_JAELTJ010000430.1 GCF_016428805.1 Achromobacter sp. ASV32 | reverse complement strand
CTTGGGTGCAGCTGTGTGGTAATATAGGATGATGCATATCGACATCTTGCATACTTGTACGGAGTACATGCTGCTGCATGATGATTAGGGCGCCGGCTGCATGAACATCCTGGTCGCCAATCGTGTCTGTCTCGGTGCACCAAATGGAATCCGTCGTACGTGGTCTCATAGTTAATTGCTATACTCGTACAGTAATGCACTTTGTTGCCAGTGTGCGAACTGTTCCCTGTATCGTGGCTGTTTAATCTATTGCAGGTCACAACTGCTCCAGTGGTTTAGCGCATGACTTTGTTTCACTGAGCGGCTTGTACTTTAGTCTAGGTCCGGGCCACTCGGTGATCATGCCTTCCGGCTTTGAAGTTTTGCTATTCGTCTTCCGTGATACTGAAAGCTGTCTATCAGGCTTTGGCAACGATCGCACGTCGCTTAATAAGGAACAGGTCGATTCGTGAATCGGTTCATCAC
>NZ_JAELTJ010000043.1 GCF_016428805.1 Achromobacter sp. ASV32 | reverse complement strand
GAATACAGTGCGTCGAAATTACGCGTCACCAGGAACGCCGGTCCCTGGCGGCCGGCAGGCAGCAACAACCCGGCCGGCGTGTCGCCTGGCGGCAGCGGCTTGCCGTCGGCGCGGGTCACGCCCTGGCTTACCCAGGATGACAGCGGGCGCTTGTTCTTGCGCCCCGCCCCTGCGGTGTTCAGGCCCGCTGGCAGCTTGACCTCGTAGCCCCAGTCCAGGCTGCTGTTCCAGCCTGCGCGCTTGAGGAAATTGGCGGTGGACGCCAAGGCGTCGGGCACACTGTCGATCAGGTCGCGGCGGCCGTCGCCGTCGAAATCGACCGCCAGCCGCAGGTAGGTCGAGGGCATGAACTGGGTCTGGCCGAAGGCGCCCGCCCAAGAACCGGTCAGCTTTTCGGGTGCGATGCGCTCGTCCTGCACGATCTTGAGCGCGGCGAAGAATTCCCCGCGGAAATACGCCTGCCGCCGGCCAAAGCAGGACAGCGTCGACAGCGACGTGAGCAACGGCCGTCCGCCCAGCGTGCGACCGTAGTTGCTTTCCACGCCCCACACCGCCGCAATAGTGGCCGGGTCCACGCCATAGCGGGATGCGGCCCGCTCCAGGTCGGCGCGCCAGCGTTCCATGCCGGCGTGGCCGTCGGCCACGCGTTCGTCATCGACCAGCGCCGCCATGTAGTCCCAGATCGGCGTCTTGAATTCGGGCTGTGCGTCCAGCAGGTCGATCACCGTCATGTCGGGCGCCAGGCCCGCGGTATGGGTATCGAAGGTGGCGCCGGACACGCCCGCCTTCAGCGCCGGGGCGCGCAACTGTGCCAGGCACGACGCGAAGGCATCGGCGGCCTGCGCCTGGGGAAGCGCCAGGGCCAGCGCGGTGGCGGTCAGGGCGGCAGCGAAAAACGTTTTCATGAACGGGGGGAGGCTCCAGAGGGTTCGGCCGCGTCGCCTTCCAGGCGACGCTTCCAATCTTCGATTTCGCCCAGGCGGGCGCGCTTCTCGAACAAGGCACGCCAGTTGGGCGACAGTTCGGGCAGCGCGGCCAACTCGGCCAGCAAGGCCGCGTCCAGCACGCGGCGGTTGAGAATGTCCTGCACCCGCGCCAGCGTCCATTGCGGATGCGGCCGGTCCTGCAGCGACAGCGGGTCGCCCTGCGCCAGCCAGCCTTCGCGCAGGACGCGGTAGTACCAACCGGTCTTGCCGCTGGCCTGCACCCGCGCCGACATGCCCGGGGCATCGAAGCGGTGGTTCAACTTCCAGCAGGGCTGGCGCGCCTGCGACACCTGGATCAGCGCCTCGCCGGCGGCGAACACGTCGCCGACGCAGACATCGCTTTCCGTCATCCCCATGGTGGACAGGTTTTCGCCAAAGGCGCCCGGGGCATCCAGGACGGCGCGCGGGCCCAGTGCGTCGCGCCAGGCGGGATAGTGTTCGCGGGCATAGTGGTGCAGCGCTTTTTCAGGCCCGCCGTGAAACCGGCGATCCGCTTGTTCGTCGCCCTGCAGGCCCTCTGGCCCCAGCCACAGGCGCCCCGAGACGGGTTGTTTGTCGATGCCGCTGTCGCGGCCGGAATCGCCCAGCGGGCGCACGGCGCCGATCAGGAGTGTGTCGATAACGATGCGCATCGTGTTCAGTCCGCCTGCAGCGCGGCCAGTTCGGCTTCATCGAAGCCGGCCGCGCGGCGCGCCTCGAGGTTGAAGGGGCCGCGCAGCCGCGGCGCACCGTAGCGGGCAGCCAGTTCGGCATAGCAGGCCACGGGTTCGCGGCCCTGCTCGGCGCACAGGTGCTTGTACCAGGTGTTGCCAATGGCCACGTGACCGATCTCGTCGCGCAGGATGATGTCGACGATGGCCGCGCTGCGTGCATCACCCGCGCCCGCCAGCTTGTTGCGGATCAGGGGGGACGCATCCAGGCCGCGCGCTTCGAGCGTGCGTGGCACCAGCGCCAGACGCGCCAGCAGGTCGTCCTGCGTGCGCTCGGCCATGTCCCACAGGCCGTCGTGCGCGGGAAAATCACCATATGCATAGCCCAGGCTGGCCAAGCGCTGGTTCAGCAGATCGAAATGGCTGGCCTCTTCGTGGGCCACGCGCAGCCAGTCGCGGTAGAACGCATCGGGCATTCCGGCGAAACGCCAGAGAATGTCCAGCGCCAGGTTCACCGCATTGAATTCGATATGGGCCAGGGCATGCAGCAGCGCCGCACGGCCTTCCACGGTGGCCATGGAACGATGCGGCACCTGGGCCGGCGGCACCCGTTCGGGGGCGGCCGGGCGGCCGGGCAGTTCGGCATGCGCCGTGTATTGCCGCGCGCGGTCCAGCGCGGCATCGCTGCCGATGGCGCGCACCCGCGCCAGCTTGTCCGTCCAGTCGGTGGCCGCCAGCGCGTGCAACGCCTGGGCCCGCAGGCAAGCCGCGCCCGGCCCCGCCGGCCCCTTCCCGTCAGCAGGAGGGATCGAATTGCTGTCCATGATGATTCCCGGTACCGGGGCGGCCCGCGGCCGCCCGAAAAACGATGACAATGCGCCACGCGCTGACGAAGACTTTATCATTCGCCCATGGATTCACCGCTACGCCTGACCATCGAGACCGACCTGTCCCGCATCGACGCCCGGCAATGGGATGCCCTGGCCGGCGACCAGCCCTTTCTGCGCCATGCGTTCCTGTGCGCCCTGCACGAGACGGGCTGCGCCGCCCCGGACACCGGCTGGGCGCCGCACTACCTGGCGCTGTGGCGTGGCGACGCATTGGCCGGCGCCGTGCCCCTCTACCTGAAATCGCATTCGCGCGGCGAGTACGTGTTCGACTATGCCTGGGCCGACGCTTTCCAGCGCCATGGCCTGCGCTACTACCCCAAACTGCTGTCGGCGATTCCGTTCACGCCGGTCACGGGCCCGCGCCTGCTGGCCGCCAACGACGAAGACCGCGACACCCTGGTGCGCGGCCTGGTCGCGTTCGCCGAGGAAATCCAGGTCTCGTCGCTGCACCTGCTGTTTCCCGCCGGGGCCGACATGCGCGCGCTGCGCGAGGCCGGCTTCATGATCCGGGAAAGCGTGCAGTTTCACTGGACCAACGCAGGCTATGCGGACTTCGACGCGTTCCTGGCCACGATGAGCCACGACAAGCGCAAGAAGATCCGCCAGGACCGCAAGAAAGTCGCGCAGGCCGGGCTGACGTTCCGCTGGGTCAGCGGCGCGCAGATTCGCCCCGAAGACCTGGACTTTTTCTACCAGTGTTATTGCCATACCTATTTCAACCACGGCAATCCGCCCTACCTGAACCGCGAATTTTTCCGCCGCGCCCATCGTGACCAGCCAGACGCCCTCGTGCTGATCCTGGCCGAACGCGACAACCAGCCGGTAGCCGCGGCCTTGAACCTGGCCGGCGGCGGTGCGTTGTACGGTCGTTATTGGGGCGCGACGGAATACGTGCCGGGGCTGCATTTCGAAACGTGCTACCTGCAGGCCATTGCCTACTGCATCGCCCACGGCCTGACGCGCTTCGAAGGCGGTGCGCAGGGGGAACACAAGATGGCGCGCGGGCTGCTGCCCACGCCCACGTGGTCGGCCCATTGGGTGGCTGACCCGCGCTTCGCGGCCGCGATCCAGGCGTTTCTGGACGAGGAAACCGCAGCAGTGGACGACTACCTGGGTGAACTGGAAGCGCACACACCGTTCAAGCGCCCGGCGGCGGACTGACGCGCCCTGCCTGCGCTTCTGAGCGCAACCGATCCGGGCCTACAGGCTGACGATCAAAGGAAGCGGTCCAGCAGCTTGCGGCTGTGCTTGTCCAGCGACAGCACATCGCGCACCAGATAGAAGATGCCGTGGCTATCGGCGATCAGCAAGGTGTGCTGGGTCAGGCGGCGGATGTCTTCTTCGCCGCGCAGCGTGAAAGTGGTGGGCCCGCGATCGGTGTCCACCTTCCAGGTGCTGGGCGTGGCATAGGTCGACACGCTGACGAGCTTGCGGATTTCGGGCATGAACTCGCGGCCGGCGAGTTCTTCTTCCATCAGCGCGCGCTCGGCGGCCGGCACATCGGCCAGGCGCTCAATCCACAGCAGCTCGCGGCCATCGCTGGTCACCAGCGACAGGCCGCGGTCGGCCTCGCTGATCGGAAAGGCACGCACCGGAATGACACCCTCATGCGTGACGCCATCAGCGCCCTGGTACACCAAACGGCCGAACGGATTGCGTCGCAGTTGAAAAACGGGAAGCGTCATGACGGTTATCTCGATTCCGTGTCAGGCCACGGCGGCCATGTCGTCGCTGCCGGAGGCCTGGGCATCGGCCTCGGCCTGGCGCGCCTGCGCCTGATAGAGACGGTAATAAGCGCCTTCGCGCGCCATCAGTTCCTCGTGCGGGCCCTGCTCCACGATCTGGCCGCGGTCCAGCACGACCAGCCGGTCCGCCTTGCGCAAGGTGCTCAGGCGGTGGGCGATGGCAATGGTGGTGCGGCCGCGCACCAGGTTGTCCAGCGCTTTCTGGATTTCCTTTTCGGTGGTGGTATCCACCGACGACGTGGCTTCGTCCAGGATCAGGATGCGCGGATCAATCAGTAGCGCGCGGGCGATCGAAATGCGCTGGCGCTCGCCGCCCGACAGCGCCTGGCCGCGTTCGCCCACCAGCGAGTCATAACCATGCGGCAGGCGCAGGATGAACTCGTGGGCGTGCGCAGCGCGTGCCGCGGCGACGATCTCGTCACGCGTCGCGTTCGGCTTGCCGTAGGCGATGTTCTCGGCGATGGTGCCGAAGAACAGGAACGGCTCTTGCAGCACCAGGCCGATATTGCGCCGATAGTCGGACACACGCACCGAGCGGATGTCCGCGCCGTCCACCAGGATGGCGCCTTCGGACACGTCGTAGAAGCGGCAGATCAGGTTGATCAGCGTGCTCTTGCCCGAGCCGCTGTGGCCCACCAAACCGATCATCTCGCCCGGCGCGATGGTCAGATTCAGGCCGCGGATGACCTGCCGGTTGCCGTAGCGAAAGCCCACATCGCGCAGTTCGATGCGGCCATTGATCTGCGGCAGCGTGGCCGGATTCTGCGGTTCGGGCACGCTGGACACGTGATCCAGGATGTCGAAGATGCGCTTGGCGCCGGCGGCGGCCTTTTGCGTCACCGACACGATCCGGCTCATCGAATCCAGGCGCGTATAGAAGCGCCCGATATAGGCCAGGAACGCGGCCAGCACGCCGACCGTGATCTGTTTTTGCGACACCTGCCAGATACCGAAGATCCAGACCACCAGCAGCCCGACTTCGGTCAGCAGTGTCACGGTGGGAGAAAACAGCGACCAGGTGGTGTTGACGCGGTCGTTGACCTCCAGGTTGCGGTTGTTGGCTTCCCGGAAGCGCGCCACTTCGCGCTTTTCCTGGGCAAACGCCTTGACCACGCGGATGCCGGGAATGGTGTCGGCCAGCACGTTGGTGATTTCGGACCAGATGCGGTCGACCTTTTCAAAGCCGTGGCGCAGGCGGTCGCGGACGGCGTGGATCATCCAGATGATGAACGGCAGCGGCACCAGGGTGACCAGCGCCAGCCACGGATTGATCGAGAACAGGATCACCGCGGTCATGATGATCATCAGGATGTCGTTCGCGAAATCCAGCAGGTGCAGCGACAGGAATACGCAGATACGATCGGTTTCGCTGCCGATGCGCGAGATCAGGTCGCCCGTGCGCTTGCCGCCGAAGTACTCCAGCGACAGCTGTTGCAGATGCTCGTAGGTCGTGGTGCGCAAGTCGGCGCCGATGCGCTCGCTGACCCAGGCCAGGATGTAGGTACGGGCCCAGCCCAGTCCCCAGGCCAGGAAAGCCGACCCCAGCAGGCCGCCCAGGTACAGGCGGACCTTGCCGTAGTCGATGGGCGCGCCGTTCTGGAACGGAATCAGCACGTCGTCCATCAGCGGCATGGTCAGATACGGCGGCACCAGCGTCGCGGCGGTGCCCAGCAGCGTCAGCAGGAAGCCGGCCAACAGGGGCAAGCGGTACGGCCGGGCGAAGCGCCACAGGCGCAGCAGCGCCCAGGTCGAGGACGGCGCCGCCTGTTCCTGGCTGCAGGTCGGACATTCGTCCTGCCCGGCCGGAATGGCGTTATTACAGATGGTGCACTGGCGTTCGCCCAGCGTATCTGACTGATCGCCGGACAGGCGGATGGCCTGCTGCGCCTCGAATTGGCCCAGCAGCCGCAGCGCCGCCGGGTTGCGCGCCAGCGTGAAACGCCAGATGCCCAGCCGCGCGGTATCGTCGTGCAGTTCGAGCACGGCGGCGCCGGCATGGTCGGAAAGATTCAGGGACAGTTGGGGCCCAAAGACCCACGATTCCCAGCCGGTATCGGCGGGATTGCGGGCGATCAGGCGGCGGTCGGTGACTGCCAACAAGCCCGGCTGGAACTTCAGGCGCTGATCCAGGTCTATTTCAACCGAGGCCAGCAAGGTTTCGCCCTCCGCCAGTTCAGCGCGGATTTCGTCCCGCCAGCGGGCAGGAAAGGCTTCGGCATGGCCGGAAAGCAGGTGTGGTTTTTTCATTAGAACGCATACCGGGCCAGGACTCTGCCCTACAAGGCGGCGACCGTTCCCAACACCAGGCTGAAAACGTGTCCCTTCCTTACAACACAACGAGTTCACGCCTTTGAAGGCGTCGTATAGTATCAGCCGATTTTTCTAATTAGGAATATCTGGGATCCCCCACTCGTTGGCATTATTCTTAAGGCGCAACCCCAATAAATTCGCGGTCTTGCATAGGGGCGTCCGCGCGTGCCAACCTGCTTCTCAAGTAAATTAAAACATGAAAAAGAAAGACATTGAATTTCTCGATGTCGTGGCTTTGCGCGGCCCGAACATTTGGACGTACCGTCCGGTCCTTGAAGCGTGGGTGGATATCGGCGAACTGGAGGACTATCCCTCCAACACGATCCCGGGCTTCTACGAGCGCCTGACCGAATGGCTGCCGACCCTGATCGAGCACCGTTGCAGCCCGGGCGTGCGCGGCGGATTCCTGGCCCGCCTCAAAGAAGGCACCTGGCCCGGCCACATTCTTGAACATGTCACCCTGGAATTGCAGAACCTGGCCGGCTTGCGCGGCGGCTTCGGCAAGGCCCGTGAAACTTCTACCCGCGGCGTCTACAAGGTCGTCGTGCGGGCCTGGCAGGAACAGGTCACCCGCACGGCCCTGAACGAAGCCCGCGACCTGGTCATGGCCGCCATCGAAGACCGCCCGTTCGACGTCGACGCCACCGTGTCGCGCCTGCGCCGGCTGGTCGACCGCCATTGCCTGGGCCCCAGCACCGCCTGCATCGTGGATGCCGCCGACGACCGCGACATCCCCTATATCCGCCTGTTCGAGGGCAACCTGGTGCAATTCGGCTACGGTGCGCGCCAACGCCGCATCTGGACGGCCGAAACCGACCGCACCAGCGCCATCGCCGAAGGCATCTCGCGCGACAAGGACCTGACCAAGGAACTGCTGTCGACCTGCGGCGTGCCGGTGCCCGAAGGCCGCCTGGTCGACAGCGAGGACGACGCCTGGTCGGCCGCCGAAGACATCGGCCTGCCGGTGGTGGTCAAGCCCTACGACGGCAACCACGGCCGCGGCGTGTTCACCAACCTGACGACCCGCGAAGAGGTCGTCTCCGCCTACCGGGTGGCCGTCGATGAAGGCAGCGGCGTCATCGTCGAACGCTTCGTCCTGGGCAACGAACACCGCCTGCTGGTGGTGGGCAACCGCATGGTGGCCGCGGCCGCTGGCGAGCCGGCCTGGGTCACGGGCGACGGCAAGTCCACCATCACCGAACTGATCGACCACCAGATCAACACCGATCCGCGCCGCGGCCGCACCGAGAACCATCCGCTCAATCCGGTGCGCCTGGATTCGGCCGCGCGTCTCGAAATCGCCCGCCAGGGCCTGTCCGAAGACAGCGTGCCGGCCGACGGCCAGCGCGTGCTGGTGCAGCGCAGCGGCAACGTCGCCTTCGACGTGACCGACCGCGTGCACCCCAGCATCGCCGCCACGGTCACCCTGGCCGCCCGCATCGTGGGCCTGGACATCGCCGGCGTCGACCTGGTCGCTGAAGACATCTCGCGCCCGCTGGCCGAACAGCGCGGCGCCATCGTCGAAGTCAATGCCGGCCCCGGGCTGCTGATGCACCTGAAGCCCGCCGACGGCACGCCGCGCCCCGTGGGCCGCGCCATCGTCGACCATCTGTTCCCGGAAGGCGACGCCGGCCGCATTCCCATCGTGGGCGTCACCGGCACCAACGGCAAGACCGTCGTCGCGCGCCTGGTCTCGCGCCTGCTGCACCTGTCGGGCAAGCGCACCGGACTGGCGTGCAGCGAAGGCCTCTACCTGGATCGCCGCCTGGTGCAAAAGGGCGACCGCGCCGATTTCGCCTCGGGCACGCGCCTGCTGATGAACCGCAACGTGGATGCCGCCGTCATCGAAAACGACAGCGGCGTGATCCTGGGCCAGGGCCTGGCCTACGATCGCTGCCAGGTGGGCGTGGTCACCAACATCGACGACGCCGACCACCTTGGCGACTTCGACATCAATGAAACGGAGCGCATGTTCAATGTGTTCCGTACCCAGGTCGATGTGGTGCTGCCCACCGGCACGGCCGTGCTCAACGCGCGCGACCCGCGCGTGGTGGAAATGGCCGAGCTGTGCGACGGCTCCGTGATCTTCTTTGGCATCGATCCCGCCCTGCCCGCCATCGCCGCCCATCTGCAGCAGGAAGGTCGCGCGGTGTACGTGCGAGACGGCGCCATCGTGCTGGCGCAAGGCACGCGCGAAGAACGCCTGGCCGCCGTGGCCGCGATTCCCCTGACCCATGGCGGCCGGGTGGCCTTCCAGGTCGAGAACGTGCTGGCCGCCGTGGGCGCCGCCTGGGCGCTGGACATCCCGGTCGAACTCATCCGCGCCGGCATCGAAACCTTCGATATCGATCAGGCCGATGCGCCCTGGCAATTCACCCTGTTCGAGCGCAACGGCAGCACGGTCGTGGTGGACGACGTCCACAATGCCTCCGCACTGCGCCCGCTGATCGCGGCCATCGACCAGTTCCCGTCGACCACCCGCGCCGCCGTCTATTCGGCCGGCGCCGACCGTCGCGACGCCGACCTGATCGAACAAGGCCGCCTGCTCGGCGACGCCTTCGACCGCGTGGTGCTCTACGACGATGCCACGGTCGCCAGCAAGCGCCCGGCCGGCCAGGCCCGCGCGCTACTGCGCCAGGGCCTGGAGCAAGGCAGCCGCGTCAAGCAGATCCTGGACGAGCCGGACCACGGCCGTGCCATCGAAAGCCAACTGGCCGGCATCGCCGCGGGCGACTTCGTCCTGCTGCAATCCGACGAGGCGTTCTCCGGCCCCACCATCGATCTCGTCCGCCGCTGGATCCAGCAACACTGACATCACTGTGCGCGCCCCGGCCCCGGCCGCGGGCGCGCGTAAGCTAGACAGGAATACCTGCCATGGAAGTTTCCCGTATCCGAGCACTGCGCGGCCCGAACCTGTGGAGCAAGAACACCGCGATCGAAGCCATCGTGTCCTGCGCCGACGCCGAATGCTCCATCGATAACCTGCCCGACTTCGAAGCCCGCCTGCGCGCGCGCCTGCCGCAAACGGGCCTGCTGCGCCCCGAGGGCCACCAGGGCGCGGTGTCGATCGCGCACGTGCTGCAGATCGTCGCCCTGACCCTGCAAGCCCATGCCGGCTGCCCCGTGACCTTCGGCCGCACCTCATCCACCATCGAACCCGGCGTGTTCCAGGTGGTGGTGGAATACAGCGAAGAAGAAGTCGGCCGGCTGGCCATGGACCTGGCGCAAGCGCTGGTGCGCGCCGCCCTGGACGACACGCCGTTCGATCTGGCCGACGCCCTGAAACGCCTGCGCGAACTGGACGAAGACGTGCGCCTGGGCCCCAGCACCGGCTCCATCGTCAACGCCGCCACCGCCCGCAACATTCCTTTCCGCCGTCTGACCCAGGGCAGCATGGTGCAATTCGGCTGGGGCAGCAAGCAACGCCGCATCCAGGCCGCCGAAACCGACCTGACCAGCGCGATTTCCGAATCCATCGCGCAGGACAAGGACCTGACCAAGATGCTGCTGGATGCGGCCGGCGTGCCGGTGCCGCTGGGCCGCTCGGTCACGACCGCCGAAGACGCCTGGACCGCCGCCCAGGAATTGGGCGGCCCGGTCGTGGTCAAACCACGCGACGGCAGTCAGGGCCGCGGCGTTGCAGTCAATATCGAAACGCGCGAACGCGTGATCCAGGCCTTTGAAGTGGCCGCCGAGATCAGCTCGGAAGTCATCGTCGAACGCTACATCCCCGGCCACGACTTCCGCTTGCTGGTGGTGGGTGGCGCGCTGGTGGCGGCCTCGCGCCGCGATCCGCCGCAGGTCACCGGCGATGGCGTGCAGACCATCCGCCAACTGGTGGACCAGGTCAACGCCGACCCCTTGCGCGGCGACGGTCACGCCACCTCGCTGACCAAGATCCGGTTTGACGACATCGCCTTGGCCACGCTGAAAAAGCAAGGCTTCGACGCGGACTCGGTGCCGTCCCCCGGCACCCTGATTTTCCTGCGCAACAACGCCAACCTCAGCACCGGCGGCTCGGCCACCGACGTCACCGACGAAGTGCATCCCGAAATGGCGGCGCGCGCGGTCTCCGCGGCCCGCATGATCGGCCTGGACATCTGCGGCGTGGACGTGGTGGCCGAAAGCGTGCAGTACCCGCTGGAGGACCAGAACGGCGGCGTGGTCGAGGTCAACGCGGCCCCCGGCCTGCGCATGCACCTGAACCCCTCGTTCGGCAAGGGCCGCGCGGTGGGCGAAGCCATCATCGCCAACATGTACGCGGATGGCGACGACGGCCGCATTCCGGTGGTGGCGGTGGCCGGCACCAACGGCAAGACCACCACCGTGCGCCTGACCGCCCACATTCTGGGCGTGGCCGGCAACCGCGTCGGCATGACCAATTCCGATGGCGTGTACGTGGACAACCTGCGCATCGACACCGGCGATTGCAGCGGCCCGCGCAGCGCCCGCAGCGTCCTGATGCACCCGGACGTCGACGCCGCCGTGTTCGAAACGGCGCGCGGCGGCATCCTGCGCGAAGGCCTGGCCTTCGACCGCTGCAATGTCTCCATCGTCACCAACATCGGCATGGGCGACCACCTGGGGCTGGGCTACATCAGCACGGTCGAAGACCTGGCCGTGGTCAAGCGCGTGATCGTGCAGCACGTGCACCCCAGCGGTACCGCCGTGCTGAACGCCGCCGACCCCATCGTGGCCGACATGGCCGCCAGCTGCCCCGGATCGGTGACCTATTTCGCGGAAGACCGCAACCATCCGGTGATGGCAACGCACCGCGCGCAAGGACTGCGCGTTGTCTACCGGGACGGTGATGCGATCGTGGCCGCCCAGGGCAGCGACGAAACCCGCATCCCGCTGGCCGATATTCCGTTGACCCGCAACGGCACCATCACCTTCCAGGTCGAAAACACCATGGCCTCGATCGCCGCGGCCTGGGCGCTGAATCTGGACTGGGACATCATCCGCCGCGGCTTGGCCACCTTCGTCAACGACGCCCAGACCGCGCCGGGCCGGTTCAATGTGTTCGACTATCGGGGCGCCACCGTGATCGCCGATTACGGCCACAACCCCGATGCGATCCTGGCATTGGTGCGCGCCGTGGACGCCATGCCCGCCAAGCGCCGTTCGGTGGTGATCAGCGGCGCCGGCGACCGCCGCGACGAAGACATCCGCATGCAGACCGAGATCCTGGGCGAAGCCTTCGACGATGTGCTGCTCTACCAGGACCAGTGCCAGCGCGGCCGCGAGGACGGCGAAGTGCTGGCCTTGCTGCAGCAAGGCCTGGTGGGCGCCAGCCGCACCCGCCACATCGAAGAGATCCATGGCGAGTTCCTGGCCATTGACACGGCGTTGGCGCGCCTGGGCGCCGGCGATCTATGCCTGATCCTGGTGGACCAGGTCGAAGAGGCGCTGGACCACATCGCCGCCCGCATCAAGCAAGCGTGACAGGCAAGCCGAGGCCGCCGGCAACGGCCGCCCGGACAAGAACGGGGCGCCTCTGGGCGCCCCGTTCCATTGCAATGGACCAACGGCGCGCGACGCCGGGCTAGCTGGCCGCCTGTGCCAGCACTGCCGGCGCCTGGGCCTGATACCTGTCCGTGACGTGCGTGCATCCCAGCGCCGCCATCGCGGCCAGCGCCAAGCACATCGCGCGGCAGAATCGTTGCGTCATGCGTGTTCCCTCCAGAGTTGGATGCCATCACCGGCGCGGATAAGGCCCGCGCCGGCGGCCAGGACCGACTATACCGGCGCCTCGCCGTCACAACCAGCCATGCGCCAGCCCCTGGAAAATCGCGTATTTCCCGCGTATTTCCCGTTACTTGCCCCCCTCAAAACAGGACAAGACGTTGCTCAGATGTAACTCTCCCTCTGCGCACGGGCGGCTCAAACCTCGACGTGAGACACGCGATTTGCCCCGTCCCCCGCTGTTACATTTACCCACAGCGACCTTTGACAGCGCTCCCGAGGCCCCTGTACCTTGAACCCAAGCTGATCAGTGTCCAACTCACCCGCGACTGCCAGGTTTATCGGCCATAAGCCCAGGCAGCGCCACAACGAAGAGAGGTCACCATGAATAACGACATCATCGCTGGCAAGTGGAAGCAACTGTCCGGCAAGGCCAAAGCGGCTTGGGGTGAACTCACCGACGACGAGTTGACCCGCACGGAAGGCAACGCCGAACGCTTGGCTGGCCTGATCCAGGAGCGCTACGGCAAGACCAAGGAACAGGCCGAGAAGGACGTGCGCGATTTCTTCGATCGCAATCGCTGATTTCCAAGCCACCCGGGAGAAGCTGACATGTTGCACTACGCCGTTGTTTTCTTCGTGATTGCGATCATCGCGGCCGTCCTGGGCTTCGGCGGCATCGCCGCCGGCGCCGCAGGAATCGCCAAGATCCTGTTCTTCGTCTTCCTGGTACTGGCGCTGCTGTCCATTCTGGGCGGCGCATTCCGCAAGAAATAGAACATCGCACCCAAGATTCATCCGCTTAGCCGTTGCGTCCTGAACGCGCTGAACCACCTACACAAGGAGCATAACTATGGAATTTCGCAAGCTGATCGCCGCCGCCGCACTGGGCACGGGCGCTGTCTTCACTTCCATGGCCTTTGCCGCCAATGACGGCAAGCCCAAGCAATCCGTGGGCGAATACGCCTCCGATGCGACGCTGACCACGAAGGTCAAGGCTGCCTTTGTCGCCGACAAGCAATTGAGCGCCTTGGAAATCGCCGTGGAAACCACCGATGGCGTGGCCAAGTTGACCGGTACGGTCGGCACTGCCGCCGAAGCCGATCACGCCGCCACCGTGGCCCGCGGCGTCGAAGGGGTCAAGCAGGTCATGAACAACATCAAGGTCGACCCGGCCAAGAACAAGAAGTAAACGCGCCGTCGCCTTTGACACGATGACCCACAGCGCCTGGCGTGAAAACGCCAGGCGCTGTTTTTTTTCGCTTAGATGCTGACCGTGCCCCGGCCGATCTCCAGCGCCCGGCCGCCGACCTGGATACGGCCATCCGCCTGCACGTCGAGCAGCAGACGGCAGGGGCGGCCCATCTGGTCGCCCTGCTCGACCAGGTAGCTGGCGGGCAAGGTCCGGCCCTGATGACGCAGCCATCCGCCCAGGTTGGCGCAGGCCGACCCCGTGCCGGCATCTTCGTCCACGCCACCGCCGGCCTTGGCAAAGAAGTAGCGCGCCACCACGACGTCGCGATCGTACTGCCGGCGGCCTTCATCGAAGGCGAACAGGTAGCAGGTCTTGCGGCCCAGGCTGCTGGCTTGCCAGCGATGCAACTGGGTGGCGTCGGGGCGCGCGCGGCGCACCGCTTCCACGCTCTTGATGGGCAGCAGCAGCTGATCGGCGCCCGTGTCGACCCAGATCGGTTCGTCCAGAAGATCGTCGGCCTGCAGACCGACCAGCGCCGCGATCTGCGCGGCAGACATTTCAGGGGCTGCGGTACGCACGCCATCCGGACACGGTGCAGTGAAGGTCCAGGCGTCGCCCCGCGCCGTCACCGGCACGATGCCCGCCTTGAATTCCAGCGTCAGCGCATCGCCCGACTTGAGCAGGTCGCGCACCACTTGCGAGGTGCCGATGGTGGGATGGCCGGCGAATTTCATTTCATAACCGGGCGTGAAGATGCGCACGCACGCGTCCGCCTGATCCGACGGCAGGATAAAGGTGGTTTCGGACAGATTGAATTGCGCCGCCAGGTTCAGCATGGTGGCGTCGTCCATGCCGCGCGCGTCTTCGAACACGCACAACTGATTGCCACTGAAGGTGCTGGAAGCGAAGACGTTGACGAGGCGAAACGCGTAGGTAGCCATGAGCGGGGAAAGTAGCAAAGCCGCGCCAGGCGGCGAAGCCGTCCACTTTATCGCAGAGTGGCAGGCGCTACCAGATGGCGAAGAACAGCACCCAAGCCCAGCAGAAAGGGGCCAGGCCCGCCAGCAACACCAGCCACGCCAGGCTCTTTTTCAGGCGGCTTGCCGGACGCTGGTTCAGCAGGCGGGCAAACAGACGCAGCGTCCACAGCACGGCCAACGCCAGCAACGTGAAACGCACGGGCGTCGCCCAGGCGGTGCGCATGCCTTCGTGTTTGAGCAGGTTGACCGTGGTGGCCGACAGCCCCAGGAACACACCGATGCCTGCCGCAGGAATCAGCGCCTGGGCCAGCTTGTGCAGGCCGGGGCGGAACCAGCCACCGGCAGCTTGATCGGCTGACGCGGCAGCAGGCACAAGGCGGTCCGCAATCCACAGCGACAGGAAGCTGGCGCCGCCCACGCAGACCGTAGCGCCCACCACGAACATCAGGATGCCCGCGCCGTCCAGCCACGAGAAGCTGTCGTTCACTTCCGGATAGTGCGTCAGGATGAACCAGGGCGCGTTGTCCATCAACGGCCACAGGATGTCGCGCTCGACCAGCCAGGTGGCGGCCCACTGCTTGGCGGCCACGTACCAGGGGCTGGCGCTCCAGAGGAACGCGCCCATGGCGATGCCCATCAGGCCAAAGCACAGCAATACGGTCTGCCAGCCTTCGCCCTCGGCGACGTTGACGATTTCTTCTTCGGGCGAACGCGGCGTCAGCGCAATGGCGCCACGGTAGTCGCTGCAACGACCGCACATGTGGCAATCGCCGGCGCCCTTCATGTGCCGCAAGGGCACCAGCGGCGCACAGTTGATGGGCTCGATCCGGATGACCGGATGACGCCATTTTTCTTCGTCGACCTTGAAGTGCCAGGGCGCCAGTTTGGCCAGCACGTTGAACACGCCGTTGACCGGGCACAGGTACTTGCACCAGACGCGCTTGCTGCGGCCGTAGCGCCAGCCGACGATCATGGCTGCCACCGTGGACCCGCCCAGCACCGCCAGCACCGCCAGCGGATACTGGTACACGCTCACCAGTTGCCCGTACACCGTGGTCAGCGCGAAGGCCACGAACGGCCAGCCGCCCCAACGCATCCATTTCGGAATGGCATGCCCTTGGCCACGCTCGCTGGCCCATTCGGTGAGCATGCCTTCCGGACAGAACCAACCGCACCAGGCCCGTCCCAGGATCGGCATGGAAATCAGCACGAACGGCCACCAGACGCCCCAGAAGGCGAACTGCGCAACGATGGTGAGATTGTTGAATACCGATGCCGAGTTGCCGGGCAACGGCATGACGGCCGGAACGATCAGGAGGAAAGCGTATATCGCAACAATGCCCCACTGCAGCTTGCGCAACAGCGGGGCATGATCTCGAAGAAAGTCGGCGATACGGGAGGTTGCCCGCCCGAGTGCAGCTGCCATGGTTAAACCTTCATGAATTCAGTCCGGCAAAGGCGTCGGAATCAGGAGGCGACGCGGGCGGCGGCGACCGGGGCAGGCTTGCCACCCACCCAGCGCAGCAGCGCCCACACCACGATCCAGTAAGCAACCCACAACAATACCGAGATCAAGGCGGGCAAGGCGCGGTACCCCGCGAAATCAGCCAGAATCTTGCCGAAACCGGTGCTGTCGCTCAGCAACCACGAGCTGTCCCAGACCGGATCAATGATCGTCGGCAGCACGTCCAGCGAAATCAGGTGATCCAGGCCACCCACCAGCAGCGAGCCAGCCAGCAACAACAGCAGGATTTCGGTCACGCGGAAAAAGCGGCGCCAGGTGATGAGCTTGCCGCCCAGCTGCAGCAGCCAGAAGGTCAGCAGCGCCACGACGAAACCGGCCACGCCGGCCAAGGCCAGCATCAGCATGTTGTTGCCGTCTTCGCCCGCCGCCACCGTGCCGTACAGGAACACCACGGTTTCGCTGCCTTCGCGGGCCACTGCGATGGCCACCAGCACGAACAGGCCCCACCAGTTGTCGCTGGCCACGGAAGAACGGGCGCCGCTTTCGAGTTCACCCTTGAGCGTGCGGCCGTGCTTTTTCATCCAGACGACCATCTGCACCACCAGCGCGCACGCCGCCAGCGACATGACAGCCTGGAACCATTCCTGCCCCTCGTCGCTGAGCCAGGACGACACGCCCAGCAGTACCAGCGCCAGCGCGATGGCCAACGCCAGTCCGGCGGCCACGCCGCCCCACAGATACTTCAGCCCGCGCGCGCCTTCCGGCGTCGAGCGCAGCCAGGTGTACAGAATACCCACCACCAGCATGGCTTCGACGCTTTCGCGCCAGACGATAAAGAGGACCTGTTCCATGTAATGCAGCCTGCCTATTCCTTGGCCTTGACGACCAGGGTGCCTTTCACCGATTGGTGAAAGTCATCGAAGAAGGGATACTCGCCGGGACGCGAGATGGTGATGACCACGAAGGACTTGACCCCGGGACCCAGCACTTTTTCCTTGCGCAGCGGAATGCTTTCGAATTCCACCGGCTCGTTGCTCTCGTTGATGAGCTCGATCTTGAACCGGCCCGCCGGGACTTCCAGCCGCGCCGGCTCGAAGGTGCCGTCGGGCTTGAAGCGCAAGGTAAAGGTGGGCAGTTCGTCCGCCTGCGCGGACGCCATGTCCGCCAAGCCGGCCAGGCCGATCAGCAACGCGGCGACCACGCGCAACAGGCGGCGCACGATCAGTAACCGCCCTTCTTGCCGGTACCGGCATAGACGAATTCATAGTCCAGCTCGATCGGCTCGAACCAATCACCCACCCCGGTTTCCTTGTCGATGTGCCGGCCGAAATGGCTCATCTTGTTCGCCGTGGGCGGCAGAATCGTGTACTTCAGCTTGTACTTGCCCGGGCCTTCGAGCTTGATGTTTTCGCCGTAGTGCGGGCCGTCGTTGGCAACCATGGGCATGAAGGTGCCTTTCTGCACGTTCTGGCTGCCGACCTTCTGGATTTCGTAGTTCACGACCAGATAGGGCACCCACTCGCCTTCCGGGAATCCGGTCTTGTTGCCAGCGGTGGCGTGGATGTCAGCCTCGAGGTGCACGTCGGAATCCTTGGCGGGACGCATCATGCCGGGCGGGTCCATTTCAATCGGCTGCAGATAGACCGCGCCGATTTCCATGCCACCCTTCTCTACCGGCTTGCCGATGGGGTATTCAGCCGCGTGGGCGGCAGACACGCTCAAAGCGACAATGGCCAGCGCCAAGGCTTTCTTGATCATGGGGTATTCCTCAAGACACGAATGAAACGGCGGTTCTGAAGATATAAACAAGAACCGTTTGCATTAATGTAACCAAAAAAACTGACAGCTCCCTGAACCTGGTGCCTTGAAAAATCTCTGGCACTTGCGTCCCATCAAGCAAAAGAAAAAGCCGGCGGGCAGATGCGCGCGCCGGCTTTTCCAGACCAGGCCCGCGGCTGCGCCGGGGCCTGGCACCTTCTCTACTTGCGTCCGCCACCCGGGGGCGTGCCGCCCGGCGTGAAAGGGAAGGTCGAGAACATCGCGCGGGTCTGGTCCTGCATCTGGTCCTGCATCTGCACGAACAGGTTTTTGCTCTGGTCGATGTAGTTGTTCATCATGTTCTGCAGCATGGGCGTCTGCACGTTCATGAATTGCGTCCAGGCTTCGGGACCGAACTGGCTGCCGTACAGCCCCTTGGACTGCTCGGCCATGCGTTGCTGGATTTCCATGAAGGCCTGGATGTTCTTTTCCAGGTACGAACCCATGATGCCCTGCATGGCATGGCCGTAGAAGCGGATGATCTGCGACAGCATGTTCGACGAGAACATGGGCATGCCGCCGCTTTCTTCTTCCAGGATGATCTGCAGGAGAATGCTGCGGGTGAGGTCTTCGGCGCTCTTGGCGTCGACGACCTGGAATTCCTCATTGGCCAGAACCAGTTGCTTCACATCGGCCAGGGTGATGTAGGTGCTGGTCCGGGTGTCGTATAGGCGACGGTTGGGGTATTTTTTAATCAGGCGCAGGCTGGCGCCGGTTTGTGCTTGCGTCATGTTTGTCCCCGGATCGGGCGATCTCTAAGACTTCGAATAGGGTGGAGTGTAATGCCGGGAGCCTTCTCCCCGAAGCTCCACGGCGCGAAAAGGGCCGCCCGCCGGGCGGCCCGCGATGCGTCAGCCCATGTGCAGGCCGCCATTGAGCGAGAAATCCGCTCCGGTGGAAAAGCCGGACTCATCCGAAGCCAGCCACGACGTCATGGACGCGATTTCCTCGGGCGTGCCCAGGCGGCGCACCGGGATGGTAGCGACGATCTTTTCCAGGACGTCCGGGCGGATGGCGCGGACCATGTCGGTGCCGATATAGCCGGGCGAAATGGTGTTGACGGTGACGCCCTTGCTCGCCACTTCCTGGGCCAGTGCCATGGTGAAACCATGGATGCCGGCCTTGGCCGTGGAATAGTTGGTCTGGCCGAACTGCCCCTTCTGCCCATTCACCGAGCTGATGTTGATGATGCGGCCCCATTGGCGCTCGACCATGCCGTCGATGACCTGCTTGGTGACGTTGAACAAGCTGTTCAGATTGGTGTCGATGACCGCACGCCAATCGTCGGCGGTCATTTTCCGGAACAGGCCATCGCGGGTAATGCCCGCGTTGTTGACCAGCACGTCCACCGGGCCCAGCTCCGCCGTGACGCGCTCGAACGCGAGCACCGTGGATTCCCAGTCAGAGACATTGCCGACGGACGCATGGAACGTGTACCCCTGCGCCGCCTGTTCATCCAGCCATTGCTGGTAATTGCGGCTGGGGCCGCAACCTGCCACGACGCGAAAGCCATCTTTGGCCAAGCGCTGGCAAATAGAGGTGCCGATACCGCCCATCCCGCCTGTAACGTAAGCCAGTTTTCCGCTCATTGGACTTCCTCCTGTGTGCGACGGACGCCTCGTTGATTAACTTCTTATTAGCCTGGGCCCACCGCGTGTGCGGCTTCAGGCGGCCCTGACTTTCACATACCTGCCCGGCGCCGGTTCGATCGGCTTGTGCCGGGCATTGCCTGATTTTGTACGCGCCTTGACCTGCTTGCCCGAATGGCCGGCCAGCCAGCCGGTCCAGTCGGGCCACCAACTGCCCGGTTTTTCCTGGGCCTGCGCCAACCAGGCGTTGGGGTCTCCCGGCAAGGGATGGCCTGCCTCGCCGGTATTGTCCGCGACCCAGTAGCTGCGGCGCTTCTTGGCCGGCGGATTGACCACGCCGGCGATATGGCCCGACGCGCCCAGCACGAAACGCTGCGGGCCACGCAGCACCTGGGTCGAGGCATAGGCCGATACCCACGGCACGATATGGTCTTCGCGCGAACCGAAAATATACGCCGGCATCGTCAGGCGCGTCAGGTCCAGCGGCAAACCGGCGGCCTGCGCCCGGCCGGGCACTTTCAGGTTGTTCTCGAGATAGGTATTGCGGAAGTACCAGGCGAAGAACGGACCGGGCAGGTTGGTGCTGTCGCCGTTCCAGAAGAGCAGGTCGAAGGCCGGCGGCTTCTGGCCCTTCAGATAGTTGCCGACCACGTAATTCCAGACCAGCTCATTGGGCCGCAGGAACGAGAAAGTGGTGGCCAGGTCACGCCCGGGCATCAGGCCGCCCGCGCCCAATTGATGGTCACGCAGCAGCGCATGGGCCTCGTCGACGAATACCTTCAGGATGCCGGTGTCGTGGAAGTCGAGCAGCGAGGTCAGCAAGGTGAGGGCCGCGACGGGGTGTTCGCCACGCGCTTCGGCCAGCGCCAGCGCGGACGCCAGCATGGTGCCGCCCACGCAGAAGCCCAGTGCGTTGACCTGCGGCTGACCAGTAATGTCGCTGGCCACGCGCAGCGCCTGCAGCACCGCGTTGTCCAGGTAGTCGGACCACGTGGCGCGATCCACGCCGTCGGTGTCGCTGGCGAGCGGGTTGCGCCAGGAGATCAGGAAAACCGTAAAGCCCTGTTCGACGGCGTAGCGCACGAACGAGTTGTCCGGCTGCAAGTCCAGGATGTAGAACTTGTTGATGTTCGGCGGCACGATGACCAGCGGGCGCTCGTGCACCGTGGCGGTGGCCGGCGCGTACTGGATCAGCTGGAACAGCGCGTTTTCGAACACCACGTCGCCCGGCGTGATCGCGACATTGCGGCCGATCTCGAACTGGGTTTCGTCGGTTTGAGTGATGCGGCCCTTCTTGACGTCGCCGAGCAGATTGGCCAGGCCTTCGTTCAGGGCTCGGCCGGCGCTTTCGACGATGGACTGCTGGGCGTCGGGATTCAAGGCCAGGAAGTTCGACGGCGACAGCGCGTCGACCCACTGCATGATGGAAAAACGCAGGCGCTCGCGCATCGGTTCGCTGACCTGGGCGGCGTCCACCATGCGCGACATGGCGCGGGCGGACAGCAGGTAGGTGTGCGCCATCAACAGATGCGAACCATTGGCGGCCCAGGCGTCGCCGGAAAAGCGGCGATCGGCCAGGGGGGTCAGCGCGCCGCGGCGGGCGTCGTCGCACAGGCGCTGCCACTCGCGGGAGAATTCAGCCTGAATGTCGGCCAGGACGTCCGGAGCCACGCTCACCGGAAGAGGCCCTGAGGCGGAGAGATTGGCATTCACTTCGACACCTTGTTATCGAGACTTCCCGATTGATGTTGCATGCCGGGTTAAGCGCTGTCAATGCGGGTATTCAGGTATTCAACGGGACCTGCCAGCCTAGCAAGCCGCCCGCGCGGCCGCTTTGCGCGGAATCAAGCCGGATCGAGCCAGGCCAGCAACGCCATCCGCCCCGTTTCGCCGTCACGGCGGTACGAGAAAAAGCGCTGGGCATCCGTCACGGTGCACAGACCGCTCAGGCTGACCTGTTGTACCCCGGCGCGGCGCAGGCGGAAATCGGCCAGACCGGCGAGGTCCGCCAGCCATTTGCCGGGTACGCCCGGCCGCGGCCGGAAATACGATTCCGTCGCCGGGTCGTCCGCCATGAAGGCGTCCAGCACGTCGCGGCCGACCTCGAACGCCTGCGGGCCGATGCCGGGGCCGACCCAGGCGCGCCAGGCCGTGGCCTGCGGTGCCTTGGCCCGCATGGCCGCCAGGGTATTTTCCAGCACGCCGCCGGCCAGGCCGCGCCAGCCGGCGTGGGCCGCGCCCAGGACCCGCCCATCCGCATCCGACATGACCACAGGCAAGCAGTCGGCCGCCATGACGGCCAGCACCCGGCCGGGCTGCGCGGTGACGCTGGCGTCCAGCGCGGGCTCGCCCGGCAACTCGGCCTGGTCCGCGTCGACGACCTCGCTGCTGTGCACCTGCCGCAGCCACAAGGGCTCGGCCGGCACTGCGGCGCGCAGCCGGCGGCGGTTTTCCATGACGGCGTCCAGGTTGTCGCCCGCACGCAGCCCCAGGTTCAGGGTGTCGTGCGGGGCGACGCCCACGCCTCCGGCACGCATGGTGCAGAAATAGTTGACGCCTGCCCACGCGGGGCCGGTCACCACGGGCAAGCCTTGAATCACGCGTTCCATGCGATTGCTTCCTGGACCAGGGTCATGTCCGCCGGCACGGGCGCGGCGAATCGGACTTCGCCACGGCCGCCCGGATCATCGAAATGCAAGGCGCGCGCGTGCAGCATCTGCCGCGCGGCGCCGGCGATGTTCTTGCCGCCGTAGATCGTGTCCGCCAGCAGCGGATGTCCCAGGCTGGCCATGTGCACCCGGATTTGGTGGGTACGACCGGTTTCCAGGCGGCACACCACTTCGGAGACGCGGCCGCCAGGATCGACCTGACCGCGACGGGCGGGGGAATAATGGGTGACCGCCGGTTTGGGCGCCACCGGGCGTTCGACGCTCATGCGCACCGGCACGCGCGGATCGCGGCCGATCGGGCGGTCGACCTTGCCGGCGGCCGCCACCCAGCCGTGCGCCAGGGCCACATATTCGCGGCCCATGCTGCGCGCCTGCAATTGGCGCACCAGGTGGGTTTGGGCAATTTCGTTGCGTGCCACGACCATCAGGCCGGAGGTGTCCTTGTCCAGCCGGTGAACGATGCCGGCGCGGGCCACCTGGGCCAATTCGGGATAGCGGTGCAGCAGGCCGTTGAGCAGCGTGCCGCTCCAGTTGCCGGCGCCCGGGTGCACGACCAGACCTGCGGGTTTGTTCACGACGATCCAGTCGGCGCTTTCGTCGACCACGGGGAAATCAATGGCCTCCGGGGCGAACGCCAGGGCCTCGGGCGCGGGCTGCGCCCAGACGGTGATCTCGTCGCCGGGGCCGACGGTCTGGCGAATCTTGCCGGGCGCGCCATTGACGTGGACATTGCCGGCTTCGATCCACCCCTGCAGGCGGCTGCGGGAATGATCGGGCAACAGCCCCGCCAGCACCTTGTCCAGACGGTCGGCGCGCGTGGCCGACGGCACCGTTACAAGTTGCGGTTCACCCCGCTGGTTTTCGCCCGGGTTTTCGCCGGGAAGACCCAGGAGTTCATCGTCAGAAACGAGATCTGCGCTGATGGCTGTATCAGACATGGAGACAAATCATATAATCAGCCTGCCATGCTAACACCAAGGATACGATTCTCGTGATTCACCACTCCGCAGCTCCCTTGAACCCCGCCTCCCGAAGCGGGTCGGTTTTGCGCGTGGTTATCGCGCTATTTGCCGTTATCGCCATCGCCGGTTGCGGCTCGACCAACAGCAAGTACGACAAGACCACCAACTGGAGCGCCGAACAGCTGTATGCCGACGCCAAGGCGGAGATTTCGTCGGGGGGCTGGAAAGAAGCCCGCGAGCGCCTGACCGCCATCGAAAGCCGCTACCCCTTCGGCGTGTACGCCCAGCAAGCCCTGCTTGAGCTGGCCTACGTCAACTGGAAAGACGGCGAAAACGAACAGGCCCTGGCCGCGATCGACCGCTTCCAGCAGCTTTACCCCAACCACCCCGGCACCGACTACGCCCTCTACCTGAAAGGCCTGATCAACTTCACGCCGGCCAGCGCCTTCATGAGCAGCCTGACCGGCCAGGACCCCGCCGAGCGCGATCCCAAGGGCCTGCGCGCGTCCTACGACGCCTTCAACGAGCTGATCAAGCGCTATCCGGACAGCAAGTACACCCCCGACGCGGAAAAGCGCGTCGCCTGGCTGGTGAACACCATCGCCATGAACGAAGTGCACGTGGCCCGCTACTACTACGAGCGCGGCGCCTACATCGCGGCGGCCAACCGCGCGCAGACGGTCATCACCGACTTCGAAGGCGCTCCCGCCACCGAGGAAGCGCTCTACCTCATGGTGCAGTCCTACGACAAGCTCGGCATGACCGAGCTGAAAAACGACTCGCAGCGCGTGTTCGACAGGAACTTCCCCAACAGCTCGTTCAAGGACAAGGGCCTGAAGGCCGACAAGAGCTGGTGGAATCCGTTCAACTGAATCCCCGCCGCCGCATGGGAAAAGCCCCTCGATGTATCGAGGGGCTTTTTTTATTCCGCCAGCTTTCTTTGGTAGAACGCCAGCACTTCTTCGAGTTCACGCGTCCGCGCGAATGGCGGCAGGCCGCGCCATAATTGCTTGCCGTAGGGTTTTTCGACCAGGCGGGCGTCGCCCACCATCAGCACGCCCCAATCCGCTTCGGTACGGATCAGCCGGCCCGCGCCCTGCTTGAGCGAGATCGCGGCTTCGGGCAACTGGTATTCCGAAAACGGGTTGCCGCCGTGGGCCCGGCAGGCCCGCAGGCGCGCCTCGATCACGGGGTCGTCGGGCGGCGCGAACGGCAGCTTGTCAATCGCCACCAGCGTCAGCACATCGCCGGGCAGGTCGATGCCTTCCCAGAAGCTGGCGCTGCCCACCAGCACAGGATGGGTCAGCTTGCAGAAGCGATCGAGCAGGTCGCGGCGCGTGCCCTCGCCCTGCTTGAGCAGCGGCCAGTCGTGGCCGGCATCGTCAAAGGCGTCGGCGAGCAGATTGGCGACCTTGTCCACCGCGCGCAAAGTGGTGCACAGCACCAGCGTGCCGCCGGGGCTGGCCTCCAGCAGCGGCAGCAGCGTCTGCACGAAGCGGTCCAGGAACTGCGGCGATTGCGGCTCGGGCATGCCCCGCGGTACGAACAGCAGCGCCTGCTGCGGGTAGTCGAAGGGTGATTCCCATTTGCCGGTGCGCGCGCGCTCCAAGCCCAGTTGGCTGGTGAAATGGTTGAACTCGCCGTTCACGGACAGCGTGGCGGACGTCATGATCCAGGCCTGGCCCGGCTTGCGGTACTTGGAAAACGCCTGGGCCACCGACAAGGGCGCGGAATGCAGGCGCACGTGGTGCAGGCCGTGCTCGACCCAGCGCACCGCCGGACCGGTCCATTCGACTGCGGCAGCCGCGCCTTCCAGAATGGCGGTGGGCGTGGACAGGCCGTCGCCCAGGGCGGCGGCGGGCGCCTCGGGCGCCTGGTTGTCGCGCCCCCAGCCTTCGTCGTCGACACCCGAGCCGCCCCGGCCGGGCGTGGCCCAGCGCTTCAGACGCACGGAGATTTCGGCGCCGGTGCGCGCGGCGGCCACCAGGTCGGGATGGCGCTCGGCGACCGAGCCCAGCGCGTTGGTGGCGGTGTCGACGGCTTCGCGCAGCACCGCCAGCGCGGTGTCGAATTCGTCGGCATTCGGGATGGCCTCGAACGTGGCCTTGCGGCCCGGCAGACGCTCCAGCGGCGCACAGGCCAGCCGCAGTTCGCGCGCGGCGGTTTCCAGGTGGCGCGACACGTCGCTCCATTTGGTGGCTTCGCGCGCATACGCCAGGCCGGCAACTTCCAGCGCCCTGCCGAAATCCATCAGCTGGTGGGTAGACACGCTACTGCCCAGGAAGCGGGTGGCGGTGTCGGGCAACTGGTGCGCTTCGTCGAAGATGACGGTGTCGGCTTCGGGCAGCAGATCGGTGACGCCCTCTTCGCGCAGCACCAGATCCGCCATGAACAACGCATGATTGACCACCACCACGTCGGCCTCCTGGGCCTGGCGGCGGGCCTTGACCACGAAACAATCGCGGATGCGCGGGCACTCCTGGCCCAGACAGTTTTCGCGGGTGGAGGTGACCCGTTGCCAGATGTCGGCGTCTTCGGGCACCTGCGCCAGATCGCCACGGTCGCCGGTCTTGGAAATGCCGGCAAACACCTGAATCTGGCGCAGTTGCTGGATCTCGGCGCGTGACTTCAAGGCGCGGTCATCCCCCTGCAGACGGTCCAGGTGGTAATGGCAGACGTAGTTGCCGCGGCCCTTGAGCAAGGCGGCCGTGACCGGCGCGGCCAAGGCGGCACGCACGCGCGGCAGATCGCGGGAAAAAAGCTGGTCCTGCAGGGTGCGGGTGCCGGTGGAAATCAGCACCTTGCCGCCCTGGATGAACGCGGGTACAAGATAGGCCCAGGTCTTGCCGATGCCAGTGCCGGCCTCGGCCACCAGCGTGGCGCGGTCGGAAATGGCCTGGCCGATGGCCTGGGCCAGCTCCACTTGCGACGGGCGTGGCTTGTAGCCGGGCATGGCCGACGCAAGCGGCCCGTCCTCGGCGAAGAATTCGGATATGTCCAGGTCCAGCATTGAAACAGCCTAGTGTCGAAATCAACCGTGCCGGTCGACGGTCGGGGCGCCAGACACTGATGGTGGGAAAGGACCAAATGATACCCGCTGCGGCCACGCTTTTCCGGTTGCCATGTCGCGGTCGCCCCCTCTCGCAGGGACGGATTGGTCACGCGTGGCACGTTCTGTAACAGTGGCTTATGGCACAATCCGCCCCTTGTTTTTCCTTTTTGCCGTCGTATCGAGATGTCTGAAACTTCCGTTATCACGAACGTCGCCGCCGGCGTCGACAATGCCCGTATCGTTGCCCAGCTCGCCACCGAGCTCGGGGCGCGCGCCTCCCAGATCGCCTCGGCGGTGGAACTGCTCGATGACGGCGCCACGGTGCCCTTCATCGCGCGCTACCGCAAGGAAGCCACCGGCGGCCTGGACGACACCGTCCTGCGCAACCTGGAAGTACGCCTGGGTTATCTGCGCGAACTCGAAGAACGCCGCGGCGCGATCCTCGAATCCATCTCGCAGCAGGGCAAGCTCACTGCCGAACTGCAGCAAGAGATCGCCACGGCCGATACCAAGCAACGCCTGGAAGACTTGTACGCGCCCTACAAGCCCAAGCGCCGCACCCGCGCCCAGATCGCGCGCGAAGCCGGCCTTGAGCCCCTGGCCGATGCCATCCTGGCCGATCCGGCCTGCGACCCGGCCACGCTGGCCGGGCAATACCTGAATCCCGAAGCCGCGATCAACGACGCCAAGACGGCGCTGGACGGCGCGCGCGACATCCTGGCCGAGCGCTACGCCGAAAACGCGGATCTGCTGGCCGACATGCGCGAGCATCTCTGGTCCACCGGCCTGCTGTATTCCAAGATGGTCGAGGGCAAGGAAACCGAAGGCGCCAACTTCCGCGACTGGTTCGATTTCAACGAACCGCTGCGCACGCTGCCTTCGCATCGCATCCTGGCGCTGCTGCGCGGCCGCCAGCAGGGCGTGCTGGAACTCCGCCTGGGCCTGGAAGCCGAACTCGAAGCGCAACTGCCGCACCCCTGCGTGGCGCGCGTGGCCAACTTCCTGAAGCTGGGTAACGGCCTGTTCGCGCTGGACGCCTCGCCGCGCGCCCGCTGGCTGGGCGAGGTCTGCCGCTGGACCTGGCGCGTGAAGCTGGTCACGGCATTTGAAAGCGAACTGATCGGCCGCCTGCGCGAAACTGCCGAAGCCGAAGCCATCCGTGTGTTCGCCGCCAACCTCAAAGACCTGCTGCTGGCCGCGCCGGCCGGCCCGAAGGCCGTGCTGGGCCTGGATCCGGGCATCCGCACCGGCTGCAAGGTCGCCGTGATCGACCAGACCGGCAAGGTCGTGGACACCACCACGGTCTACCCGTTCGAGCCGCGCCGCGATCGCGAAGGCACCATCAATACGCTGGCCGCGCTGGTCGCGCGCCACAAGGTGGACCTGATCGCCATCGGCAACGGCACTGCCTCGCGCGAAAGCGAGAAGCTGGTGGGCGACATGATGGAACGCTTCCCCGATCTGAAGGTGACGCGCGTGGTCGTGTCCGAGGCCGGCGCGTCCGTCTACTCGGCTTCCGAGATGGCCGCCCAGGAATTCCCCGACCTGGACGTGACGCTGCGCGGCGCCGTGTCCATCGCACGCCGCCTGCAGGATCCCCTGGCCGAGCTGGTCAAGATCGATCCCAAGGCCATCGGCGTGGGCCAGTACCAGCACGACGTCAACCAGCGCGAGCTGGCGCGCTCGCTGGACGCCGTGGTCGAAGACTGCGTGAACGCGGTCGGCGTGGACGTGAACACCGCGTCTGCCGCCCTGCTGGCGCGCGTGTCGGGCCTGAATTCCTCGCTGGCCAAGAACATCGTGGCCTGGCGCGACGAAAATGGCGCTTTCCCCACCCGCGAGATCCTGCGCAAGGTGCCGCGCTTTGGCGAGAAGGCCTTTGAACAGGCCGCGGGCTTCTTGCGCATCCCCAACGGCGACAACCCGCTGGACGCCTCCTCGGTTCACCCGGAAGCCTATCCGGTGGTCGAGCGCATCGTCGCCAAGATCAAGGCCGAAGTGAAGCAGATCATCGGCCAGCGCGACGCCCTGAAGGGCGTCTCGCCGTCCGACTTTACCGACGAGCGCTTCGGCCTGCCCACGGTGCGCGACATCTTCGCCGAACTGGAAAAGCCGGGCCGCGATCCGCGCCCGGAATTCAAGACCGCCCAGTTCAAGGAAGGCGTCGAAACGCTGAACGACCTGTTCCCCGGCATGGTGCTCGAAGGCGTGGTCACCAACGTGGCCAACTTCGGCGCGTTTGTCGACATTGGCGTGCACCAGGACGGCCTGGTCCACATCTCTGCCCTGGCCGAGAAGTTCGTCAAGGACCCGCGCGACGTGGTGCGCGTGGGCCAGACGGTCAGCGTCAAGGTGCTGGAAGTGGACGTGGCGCGCAAGCGCGTCGCCCTGACCATGCGCATGAACGACGCCGCCGTTCCGGCGCGGCGCGGCTCGGATGCCCCCGCCAAGGGCGGCGACCGCCCCGGCCGCCGGCCGCAAGGCGACAGCGGCCGCGGCAACGCGGGCGGCGGCGCCGCGATGAACAGCGCCATGGCCGACGCCTTCGCCAAGCTCAAACGCTGATCATCCCCCGGCCGCGCTGGCATGGCGCGGCCAGGTGGCTCCAGAAGGAATACAACCGGCGCTCAGGCGCCGGTTGTCATTCAACTAAGGACTTTCCCGCAAACGGCCATTTCCTTGCGTTCCCTCAAGCCCGGTTCAACAAAAATAAGGGAAAATATCGAATTGTGTCCAAATAATAAAAAGCCGAGTGAGCGGGGCACGCACGGCAGATGCAAACCCACGATCAGGCGAGCTGCGGCGCAAGCGTCTATCGGGTAGAAGCACAAGAAAAAGAGCGCCATACCCTGTGAGAGACCGGAGATCCGTCCGCCATGCGCAATACCATTACGCTTGCCGCCAACGAAACGGCAACCATTACCGAAAAAGAAGCGAGCCTGAGCGGTGCCTACAACGAAGTCACGCTGGGGCAGTATTCCCACCTGACGGTGGATGGCGCCGAAGTCACCTTCAAGCACATCACGCTGGAACGCCTGGGCAGCCGCGTCATCGAGCTGGTCAATGGCGCGCAATTGCACGTGGGCGCGCTGGGCTTTGCCAGCATGGGCGCCAGTATCGTCTACCGCATCGGCGCGGGCTGCGCGCTGATCTTCGACGCCAGCCAGTGGGATCCGGAAGTCGTGGCCAATACCACCTTCGATTTCGCCAGCCAGGGCAGCGGCACGTTGAAGTACTTTCCGTTCATCAACCCGGAATGGCTGGACTGCCCGAACGTGACGGGCTATTCGACAGGCGACATGCTGGAGATCGCCGGCCAGGGCAGCGCGCAGCGCTTCCAGGTACGCGACGGCCGCATCGTCAGCAGCGTGGCGCGCTGAACGGGCGCGGCCTGATCCGCAGGTAAACCGTCAGGCGGCGCTTGTGCGCCGCCTGACGCGTGTTATTCCTGGGACATCGACACCAGGGCCTCGCGGGCCTTGGCCAGCAGGGCCTGCGCATCGCCCTGCGCACTGGCAGGCGCCGTGGCCACGGTCACGCCGTCGAGCACGGCCGCCAGGCCTGCCTGCGTGGACCGCAGCAAGGCCTCGGGCGATTCGGCCTGCAGGCGGCGCATCAGCGCGCCGGCTTCCTTGGGATCCGCGAAGCGCTGCGACAGCAGCAGTTCTTCGCCATCGGCAGCCAGCAGGCGGAAGCGGAAACCGCCATCGTCGTCGCGGAAGCTGACGAAACGCGCACCCTTGCCTTTTTCTTTCTTGGCCGGCGCGTTCTTGCCCGGCGCCTGCGCGTTCAGGTTGCGCAGGCCCACGGCCTCGCGCAGTTCGCGCATCATCGGCACGGCCAGTTGGCGGGCCTTGGCAGCGCCGGCCTGCAACACGTCTTCGATGCGGCCGGGGTTGGCCATCAGGTCGAAGTAGCGCTCGCGCATCGGCGCCAGCAGGTTTTCCAGGTGGTCGTACAACGCTTGCTTGGCCTCGCCCCAACCCAGGCCTTCCTCGAGCTGCTTGCGGAACGCGGCAGCCTGGGCCGGCGTCGCGAAGGCGCGATAGATGGTGTACAGATGCGAGCCTTCGGCGTCCTTGGGTTCGCCGGGCTCGCGCGAGTCGGTCACGATGCGCATGATCGAGGCGCGCAGCGCCTTGGCCCCGCCTTCGAACAGCGGAATCGTGTTGTTGTAGCTCTTGGACATCTTGCGGCCGTCCAGCCCCGGCAAGGTGGCCACGTCCTCTTCGATGGCAACCTCGGGCAGCGTGAAGTAGTCGCGGCCATACAGGTGGTTGAAGCGCTGGGCGATATCCCGCGCCATTTCCAGATGCTGGATCTGGTCGCGGCCCACCGGCACCTTGTTGGCGTTGAACATCACGATGTCGGCGGCCATCAGCACCGGGTACGAAAACAGCCCCATGGTCACGCCGTCGTCGGGGTCCACGCCCTTGGCCACATTCTGGTCCACCGACGCCTTGTAGGCGTGCGCGCGGTTCATCAGGCCCTTGGCGGTGACGCAGGTCAGCAGCCAGCTCAACTCGGGAATCTCGGGGATATCGGACTGGCGGTAGAACGTGACGCGCTCGGGGTCCAGCCCGACCGCCAGCCAGGTGGCGGCGATCTCGAGCCGCGAGCGGGCGACGCGGGCCGGGTCATCGCACTTGATCAGCGCGTGGTAATCGGCGAGGAAGAAAAACGCGTCGACACCCGGTTGCGTGCTGGCTTGGACCGCGGGGCGGATCGCGCCGGCGTAGTTACCAAGGTGGGGGGTTCCGGAGGTGGTGATGCCAGTGAGGACGCGGGTATTCATGGGTGAAGAGGCGTGTGCTTGGAGAAAAGCCCAGTGTAACGTGCCGGGAGCACGAGCCGCCCGCCGACCCAGTCCCGCAACCCCTGCGCAACCTGGCGGCCAGCCCCAGGCGCACGTTCTACAGCACCGCCAGCACCGGCGCGGCCAGCGCGCACAGACCGCCAGCCGTCAAGGCGGCGCGCGGCCGGAAGGTCAGAAACCAGATCAGCAGCAGGCCGGCGATGCTGAGTATGCCAATCCATTCGACCGTGCCGTAGCTCCACCCCCAGACCGCGGCGGACGCGCACAGCGACAAGGCCAGCGCCAGCCAGCCGAACGCCCGCAACGGCAGGCGGTGGCGGCGCGGCAAGGCGCGATCGAACAGGTCTTCATAGTGACGGTCCATACCCAGGCACAAGGCGGAGAACCCTGCATAGGCCAGGCAGAAGGCGGCTAGCGTCATGGCGTATCACCTCGGTTCATAGGCGGCTTCGGGAGCAGAATGCGAGAGCGTCGCGGCAGACGGCGCGCGAACCGCGGCGGGGCTGGGTGCCGCGGCCTGGGCGGGCGCCTGACCTGCTGCCTGGGCGGCCCCCATGGCGGGCACCTTGGCTGGCGTCTTGGCGGGCGCCTTGCGGGCGCGGGCGGCCTTGCGCGCCATCCAGCCCAGCAACAGCGCACCGGCCAGGCAGGTCAGGTCGAACCCCGCCATGACCCAATCGCCAGCCGGCAGCGACACGCCCAGGTGGCGCGACGTGGTCAAGGCGTTGACCACCGGCACCAGGGCCAGCGAGGCCGCCGCCGCCCACAGCAGGTCTTGCCACTTGCGTTTGTGGAACAGGAACGCGTAGACCAGCGACAGGCCCCAGGCGGCAAAGAACGCGCGCACTTCCCAGAGCTGGCGGCCCGGCAGGTCGGCGGGCACCAGGCGGTTGGCCCAGAAGAACGCCGCCACAGCGATGAACAGGCCGGCGATCGTGCCGGCGTTAAGGCCGTCCACCAGGCGCAGCGAGAAGGCCTCGCGCGCGCCCGGCCGCGCCTTCTGGCGCCGCTTGGCGATCCACAGCACCAGGCCCGTGCCCACCATCGCGGTGCCGGCCAGGCTGACCAGGAAATAGAACCAGCGCAGCAACGGCTCGGCGAACAGGCCCAGGTGCAGGCCGACGATCACGCCGGCCGTGCGCACGGTCGGGCTCAGTTCGTCCTGCCCTTCCAGCATCGCGCCGCTCACGCCATCAAAACGCAGATAGGGTGACAGCCGGCCATAGGACACGCCATCGGCCGCATCGCGAGTGACGGTAACCGTGGCGCCCGCATCGCCGGGATTGTTGACCGTGACGCGGCCCACGCGGCCGTGCCAGCGTTGCTGCGCCTGATCCACCAGCGGAGCAATGTCGACCAGCGGCGCCGGCTCGCCACGCGGCGGGGTGACCTTGAACGACGCGAACACGTCGTCGGTGTATTGGCGCGGGTTTTCATATACCGCCAGGATGCCGGCGGGCATCAGCATGGTCATGAACAGCACCAGGCCGCTGAAGGTGATCATCAGGTGAAACGGCAGCCCCAGTACCGACAGCGCGTTGTGGCCGTCCATCCAGGCGCGCTGCCCGCCCTTCCTGGGCCGGAACGTAAAGAAGTCGGCGAAGATCTTCTTGTGCGTGATGATGCCGCTGATGATGGCCACCAGCATGAACATGCCCGCGATGCTGGCCAGCCAGCGTCCCCACGGGAACGCCGTTTCCAGTTCGAAGTGGAAACGGTAGAAAAAGTCGCCGCCGCGCGTTTCGCGCCCTTGCAGCGCCTGGCCGGTGTGCGGGTCCAGCTTGACGCGCACGAAGCCGCGCTCGCCCGGCTTGGGCTTGGGCACCTGGTACAGCATCGAGATCACGGGTTCGCGATCGGACGGCGGCGTGATGAACCAGCGCCTGGCGTCGGGCGCATGCTCGGCCAGGTAGCGCTGGCCGAGTGTCACGGATTCGAGTACGGGCGCGGCCTGCGCCTGGATTTCCGGCTGCATCCAGCGGGTGATCTCGGGCCGGAAGAACGACAGCGTGCCGGTCAGGAACATCGCGAACAGCACCCAGCCGAAGATCAGCCCCGACCAGGTGTGCAACCACGACATGGATTGGCGCAGGCCTTCTTCGCCTTGCGCTTTTCCGTTACTGGGTTTCATGCGCCCCCCACCAGGCCATGAGCCAGGAACAGGCCGCCGAACACCGCCGCCGGCACCAGGATGCCTGCCCAGGCGCGCCAGGCGTTGCGGGTGGCAAAGACCCACAGGACGCCGCAGGTGTAGACCACGAAGGACAGCATCTGCGCCGTCACGACGGCGTCTGCGCGCTGCAAGGGCAGCCAGACCGCCAGGCAGGCCGCAGCCGCCGAGGCCAGGCCGTAGCCGCCCAGGATGGCGGCCGCCGCCCGTGACGTCACCGCCAAACGGTAGCGCATCATGCCTGCGCCGGCTGCGGGAGCTTTCACTTGGTCACGTTGAAGGTCAGGGTGGAAACGTAGCGGATCTTGGTATACGCGTTGCCGCCCGTCTGACCGGCTTCGTCCACGACGTGGGCCGCTTCCAGCACGTACTGGCCCGGCCACGGCGTCGTGATCTCGATGCGGCCGTTCTCGTCGCTATGGAAACGCTTTTCCCACTTGGGCGGACCGAACACGGTGACTTCGGTCTTGGCCAGCGGCTTGCCCTTGAACTGCAGCACGAAGGTGTTGCTGCCTGCGGCGGTCGGCACCAGCTCCAGGTCGAGCTTGCCCTGGGTGTCCTCGCGGCCGGCCTTGGCGCCGTACTGCATCAGGGTCTGCTTGAATTGGATCGGCTGCGACAGGCGCACATCGCCCTTGCCGCTGGCGGCGAACTCAACGAAATCCGCGCCTTCGGCCGACGCCTTGAGCGCCTTGCCGTCCGCACCGGTCACCACGGGCGCCACCAGGACCTTGCCCAGCAGGCCGTCGCGTTTTTCACGCAGGTCATCCGCCCATTCGCCGAAATAGGCTTTAGCGGGGCCCTGATCGGCTCGCTCCAGCCAGACGAAGTGCGCCTGCGCCGCGCCGGCGCTACCCAGCAGCGCGATGGCTGCCAAAGTCCTTGCGAATGTCATTGTCGATTTTCCTGTTGTGTACGCCGATCCGAGGGCGCCCCGCGGCGCATCCCCCGTCGACAAGATTTGAATTATAACCATTCTCACTACGAAACAGTGCTGGCCCTGAGCCCTGCCCGCCGGGCGTCCGCGGTCATGCCACGAACGCCCGGATCGCCTTACCAGCGGTAGCGCAGGCTGGCCTTGATGGAACGCTGATAGCCATACCAGCACCAGGAATCGCCCGAGCACGAAGCGATGTATTCCTTGTCGAACAGGTTCTGCACGTTCAGCGCCACCTGCATGCCCTTGAGCGATGGCGACACGCGACCCAGGTCGTAGTCCAGCATCAGGTCGAACAGCGTGACCGACGGCACCTTGATGGTGTTGGCGTCATCCACGTAGGACGAGCCGATGTAGCGCACGCCGCCGCCCACGCCCAGACCGGCCAACGGCCCGCCCTGCAACTGGTAGCGGGCCCACGCCGAGGCCTGCTGCGACGGCACGCCCACGGGCGACTTGCCCTTCAGGTTGAAGCCGGTCAGGTTGGGATTGGCCTTGGAATAGGCGTTGTCCAGCAGGGAATAGCCGGCCAGCAGGGTCAGGCCGCGCATCGGCTCGGTCTTGGCCTCCAGTTCGATGCCCTGCGTGCGCAGTTCACCCGCCTGGACCTGGCAGCGGGCGTTGGACGTGCCGCACAGATGCGTCGGATCCGGATCGGTGGTGGTCATGTTTTCGCGGCGGATGTCGAACGCCGCCACCGACAGCATGGTGGCGCTGCCCGGCGGCTGGTACTTGATACCCACCTCGTACTGGTTGCCCTCGATCGGCTTGAACGGCGCATTGTTCCAGCCCGTACCGGACTGAGGCTCGAACGACTCCGAATAGCTGAAGTACGGCGCGACGCCATTGTCAAAGTTGTAGATCACCCCGAAACGGCCGGTGAACGCCTCGGCGCTCAGGGACGAAGGCGCGACCCGGCCGGTGGCGATAGTGGTGGTCTCGCCGACGTTGCGCGACCAGTCGTAGCGCCCGCCCAGCAGCACCGACAAGCGGTCGATCTTGATCTGATCCTGGAAGTAAAGACCCGTCTGGTATTGCCTGGTCGTCGCATCGGTCGAGAAGGCCGGCCTCGGGATGTTCTGGTGGTTGTTCGGATTCAACACCTCCAACGCGGGCGCCGTGCCAAAGCCCGATAGGGTGTCGGTCTTGACGTGCTGGTAGTCAAAGCCCAGCAGCACGGTATGGCCGAACTTGCCCGTGTTGAAACGCGCCTGCAGATTGTTGTCGATAGTCAGCGCGCCGACATCCACGTCGGTGGCGATCGACGCGCGCTGCTGGTACAGGTAGCGCTTGTCGGTGTAGCCGTAGTTGGCCGTGGATGCGCCATAGATGCTGCGGTACTGGGCTTCGGAACGCGTCCAGCGCAGGCTCTGCGAGGCCTTGAACGTATCGTTGAACCGGTGGTCCAGCACATAGCCGAGCGAATAGCTCTTGCGGTCGCTCTTTTCGAAGTTGGCGTCGCCGTCGTAATAGTCGGGCCCCAGGCGTTTGCCGTCCGGCGCCGAGAACAGCGTGCGCATCGGCGACACGCTGCCATAAGAACCCATGTCGGGGTCACGCTGGAAATTGGTCAGCACGGTCAGCGAGGTATCGCCGTTGGGCCGCCAGGTGAAGGCCGGCGACACGAAATAGCGGCGCTCCTTGGTGTCCTTGACCTGGCCATCGGACATATAGCCCGATCCCACCAGACGGTACAGGTACTTGCCTTCCTGATCGACCGGACCGCCGAAATCGAAATTGGCACGGCGGTAGTCGTAATTGCCGACCTGCAATTCGACTTCGCGCTGCGCCTCTTCCAGCGGCCGCTTGCTGACCTGGTTCACCACGCCGCCCGGGCCGCCCTGCCCATACATCACCGACGCCGGCCCCTTCAGCACATCCACCCGCTCCAGGCGATAGGCGTCGACCTGCGGCAGCGCATCGCGGCCGCCGAACACCCGCAGCCCGTCCAGATAGGTCGAAGCCGAGAAGCCACGCACGCTGAACTGATCCAGCCGCGTGGCGGTAGCGCCGCGCGATTCGGTCGCCACGCCCGGGGTGTAACGCAGCACCTGATTGAGCGTCTGCGCGCCCTGCTCCGTGATCTGCTCGCGCGTGACCACGGACACCGATTGCGGGGTCTCGATCAACGGCGTGTCGGTCTTGGTGGCGCTGACGCTGGCGCCGGCCACGTAGCCCACGGTGGGCGCCAGGGCGCTGACCGCGTTACCCGACACGGTCACGGGCGCCAGCGTGTGCGTGCCACCGGCGGGCGCGGACGGCGCAGACACCAGCGTCCAGGTATTGCCCGCCTGGCCGCGCGCCTGCAGGCCGCTACCCGACAGGATACGGGCGAAACCGGCGCCAACCGGATAGGCACCGTCCAGCCCGTCCGAGCGCAACCCACGCACCTGCGCCGGGTCAAACGACAGGACCACGCCGGCGCTGCGCGCGAACTGCGTCAGCACGTCAGCCAGCGGCCCGGGTGCGATATTGTAGGTGCGAGGCGATTGCACCTCGGGCGATGCCGATTGGGCCCAGGCGGCAGGCGCGGCGGCCAGCCAGGCGCCGGCGCAGGTAGCGGCAAGCACCGCCATGCGGCCGGCGGTCAACGTGGCGCCCAGGCGCGAGCAAGATGAAGCAGACACGAAAAACTCCCTGTACGTAGGTCTCTATCTCTGCCTTTCCGTACGGGAATCAAAAACCTGCAGCCCATCGTGAAAAAAAGTTGTAACGGCTCAGGTCTCGCGCGGACCGACCTGCAGCCAGTACTGCGTATGACGGGTCACTACGATAGGCAAAGCGGGTTCAAGCGCCTTCAACGCCCGCTCTGCGTCGTCCAGCGGAAACACGCCCGACAAGCGCAGCCCCGCCACCGCCGGATCCACCCGGATCATTCCGACCCGCTGGCGCGCGAGGTACTGCGCGAAATAATCCAGCCGCCAATCTTTGGCCACCACCAGGCCGTCGACCCAGGCCAGGCGGTCCGGATCGGCGGCATGGCGCTCGATGCCGCCTTGAGCGGCGTAGTGCAGCCGCTCGCCCGCCTCGGCCTGCGCAGCCTGCCCATCACGCAGCAGCGACACGCTGCCTTCGTAGACCGCCAGGCGCGCGCCGCTGTCGGTGCGGCGTACATCGAAACGCGCGTTTCCGGCCAGCAACATGCCATGGCCGGTGTCCACCCGCAGCGCCGCGGCGCCAGGGCGCGATTGCGCATCGACCAGGATTTCGCCGCGCAGCAGATGCATGCCGCGGGCTCCGTCTGCCAGCCGCAAACGCAACGCGCTGTCGCTATTGAGCGTAACGTTCAGGCCATCTGCCAGCTTGACCGACCGCCGCTCGCCCACGCCAGTGCTCAGGTCAGCGGCCAAGCGCTGCCACGGCGTATGCCGGTAGCCGGCCCACGCCACCAGTCCCACCCCCGCCAATGACAGCGAGGTGCGCAAGGCCTGGCGACGACCGGGCGACGTCGGCCCCTCCAGCGCCGCATGCGCCAAGGCGGCCGGCACCCGGCGGGCGTCACGGCCAATGGCTTCCAGCCGTTCCCAGGCCTGGCGGTGCACGGGGTCTTGCGCAAGCCAGACGCGGCAGGCCTCGCGATTGGCGGCGATATCCACGCCGGACTGCAGCCTGGCCCACCAGGCAATCGCCTGGCGCACCACCGGGTCGGCGGGCGCAGCGCGCCCGCGGCTCCCTGCGCTAGTCATAGAACGCCGCATAGCAGGCGGACATGGCGCGCACCATGTACTGCTGCACCGAGCTGAGTGACACGCCCAGCCGCTGCGCGATCTCGGGATAGGTCAGCCCGTCCAGTTGCGACAACAGGAACGCCGAGCGCGCCTTGGGCGGCAGGCTGTCGAGCAGACGATCCAAGTGCGCCAGCGCCTGCATCTGCTCGGCCTGCGTCTCCGGTGATGGCGCGCAGGCTTCGGGGATGGCGGCCAGGTAGGCCAGGTAGGCGTGCTCCAGGGCCGCATGGCGCTGATGATCCACCACCAGCCCCTTGGCGATCGTGGTGAGCAGCGCCCGCGCGTCGTCGGCACGCACGCGCTTGCGCCCCTGTATCACTCGCACGAAAACGTCTTGCGTCAGGTCTTCGGCGCGATGCGCACAGCCCAGCTTGCGCCGCAGCCAGCCGAACAGCCACGGCCGATGGTCGCGGTACAGACCGTCGACGGGCATGGCGGAGACATCGGCGTGGGAAGCCGGAGACGAGAGGAAGGAGGAAGGCACTTGAAGACTGCGGCGCGGGGACCTGAAGTCTTCAAATGTTAATTGATAATGACTTGCATTACTAATTTTATGCACGCAAACGGCGCCGCCCCTGCGCGCGGGACGTACGCTTGCGGCATAACTACAACGTTACCGTGAGACGGCGCTCGGATTCCAGGTACTCGCGCGACTGCATTTCCAGGATGCGCGAGACGGTGCGATGGAACTCGTTGGCCAGCGCACCCTCGGTATAGATCTCTTCGGGTTCGCACTCGGCCGACATGATCAGCTTGACCTTGTGGTCGTAGAACACGTCGATCAGCCAGGTGAAGCGGCGCGCTTCGGACGCCTGGCGCGGTCCCATGCGCGGCACGCCCGACAGGATCACCGCATGGAAGCGGTTGGCCAGTTCCAGGTAGTCGTTCTGCGAACGCGGGCCGCCGCAAAGCGTGGCGAAATCGAACCACACCACCGAACCGGCCAGTGCCAGCGCACGGATTTCCCGGTGCTCGATGTGCAGCAGCGGCTCTTGCGGCGGCGTGTCGGCCAAGCTATTGAAGGCCTCTTGCAGCGCCTGTTGCGCGCGCTCGTCCAACGGCGTGTGATAGCACTGCACCTGCTCGAGCGAACGGCGGCGATAGTCGACCCCGGCGTCCACGTTCATCACGTCCATACGCGCCTGGATCAGCTCGATCGCGGGCATCACGCGGTCGCGATGCAGGCCGTCCGGGTACAGCGTGGACGGCTCGTAGTTGGACGTCATCACGAACGACGTGCCGTATTCGAACAACTTGAACAGCAGGCGATGCAGGATCATCGCGTCCGCCACGTCGGACACGTGGAATTCGTCGAAACAGATCAGGCGGTAGCGCTTGGCCACGCGCCTGGCCACTTCGTCCAGCGGGTCCTGCATGCCCTTCACTTCTTCCAGTTCGCGATGCACGCCACGCATGAACTCGTGAAAGTGCAGCCGCGTCTTGCGCACCACCGGCACGGTGGCGTAGAAGGCGTCCATCAGGAAGCTCTTGCCGCGCCCCACCCCGCCCCACAGATATACGCCACGCGGCACGTCCGGACGGTTCAGCAGCTTCTTGAGCGCGTTCGAGCGCATCGCCTTGAACCTGACCCACTCGTCGTAGTAGCGCTGCAGCCGGTCGATCGCCTTGTTCTGGGCGTCGTCAGGCTTGTAGCCGCGTTCGGCCAGGGCATGTTCGTAGTATTCGCGGACGTTCATGGAAGGAGCAGGTCAAGCGGATGAAAAAAAGGGCGGGTCCGAGAACCCGCCCCCTTGGCTATGCGGCCGCGCGGCGCAGGATCAGAAGTTCAGCGCGCGCTTGTCGACGGCCAGCGCCGCTTCCTTCACGGCTTCCGACAACGTCGGGTGCGCGTGGCAGATGCGGGCGATGTCTTCGGCGGCGCCGCGGAATTCCATGATGGTCACGGCTTCCGAGATCAGCTCCGAGGCCATCGGGCCCACGATGTGCACGCCCAGGACCTCGTCGGTCTTGGCATCGGCGATCACCTTGGCAAAACCGGTGGTGTCGCCCAGGGCGCGGGCACGGCCGTTGGCCAGGAACGGGAAGCTGCCAGCCTTGTACTCGCGGCCTTCGGCCTTGAGTTGCTGCTCGGTCTTGCCGACCCAGGCGATTTCCGGCGAGGTGTAGATGACCCACGGCACGGTGTCGAAATTGACGTGGCCGTGCTGGCCGGCGATGCGCTCGGCAACCGCCACGCCTTCTTCCTCGGCCTTGTGCGCCAGCATCGGACCGCGCACCACGTCGCCCACCGCCCAGACGTTGGGCAGGTTAGTCTTGCAGTCGCCGTCCACGGCCACGAAGCCGCGTTCGTCCAGCTTCAGGCCCACGGCGTCGGCGTTCAGGCCGCCGGTGTAGGGCACGCGGCCGATCGAGACGATCAGCTTGTCCACCACCAGCTTCTGTTCGGCGCCCTTGGCGTCGACATAAGGCACGGTCACGGACTTGGCGGTCGCCTTGATCTCGCCGATCTTGACGCCCATCTGGATGTTCAGGCCTTGCTTGGTGAAGGCCTTCAGGGCTTCCTTGGCCACTTGACCGTCAGCGGCAGCCAGGAATTCCGGCATCGCTTCCAGGATGGTGACTTCGGCACCCAGGCGGCGCCACACGCTGCCCATTTCCAGGCCGATCACGCCAGCGCCGATCACGCCCAGCGTCTTGGGCACGGCGCCGATGTTCAGCGCGCCGTCGTTGGACAGCACGACCTTTTCGTCGAACGGCAGGCCGGGCAGCTCGCGCGCCGACGAACCGGTGGCGACCACGACGTGCTTGGCCACCAGGTCTTCTTCAGTGGTGCCGGTGACCTTGATGGCCCAGCCGCCGTCGACCTGGCCGCTGAACGCGCCCTTGCCGTGGAAGAAGGTGACCTTGTTCTTCTTGAACAGGTACAGGATGCCGTCGTTGTTCTGCTTGACCACCGAGTTCTTGCGGCCGATCAGCGTGTCGAGCTTCAGGCTGACGCCCTTGACTTCGATGCCGTGCTCGGCGAAGTGGTGGTTGGCTTGTTCAAAGTGCTCGGACGATTGCAGCAGCGCCTTGGACGGGATGCAACCGACGTTGGTGCACGTGCCACCGGGAGCCGGGCCGCCTTGGCCGTTTTGCCAGGCGTCGATGCAAGCGACCGACATGCCGAGCTGCGCGGCGCGGATGGCGGCGATGTAGCCGCCGGGGCCCGCGCCGATGACGACGACGTCAAATTGTTTGGACATAGTGTTCTCGCGAATGAGATTTGGAGAAAGACCGCCCCGCCCGCGCCGGGCCGGCTCTGGGCCGGCTGGGGCGCCGCGGACCGGCAGGGTCGCGGCGGCGCCGGGGCCGGGGCGTCGAGATTACAGGTCCAGCAACAGACGCTGCGGATCTTCCAGGGCGTCCTTCATGGCGACCAGGCCCAGCACGGCTTCGCGGCCGTCGATGATGCGGTGGTCGTAGGACAGGGCCAGGTAGTTCATCGGGCGGATGACGATCTGGCCGTTTTCCACCACGGCACGGTCCTTGGTGGCGTGCACGCCCAGGATGGCCGATTGCGGCGGGTTGATGATCGGGGTCGACAGCATCGAACCGAACACGCCGCCGTTGGAGATCGAGAAGGTGCCGCCGGTCATTTCTTCAATGCCCAGCTTGCCGTCGGCCGCGCGGCGGCCGAAGTCGGCGATGGTCTTTTCGATTTCAGCGATCGACAGCTGGTCGGCGTTGCGCAGGATCGGCACGACCAGGCCGCGCGGGCTGCCCACGGCGATGCCGATGTCGAAGTAGCCGTGATAGATGATGTCCTTGCCGTCGATCGAGGCATTGATCAGCGGGTACTTCTTCAGGGCGGCAACGGCAGCCTTGACGAAGAACGACATGAAGCCCAGCTTGATGCCGTGCTCTTTCTCGAACTTGTCCTTGTACTTGCTGCGCAGATCGATGACCGCTTGCATGTTCACTTCGTTGAACGTGGTCAGGATCGCGTTTTCCTGCTGCGATTGCAGCAGACGCTCGGCGATGCGGGCGCGCAGGCGGCTCATCGGCACGCGCTGTTCCGGACGGCCGTCCAGCGACAGCGTGGTCGGGGCGGGAGCGGCCGGGGCCTTGGCCGGAGCAGCCTTGGCGGCGGGAGCGCTGGCGTTCAGGGCGTCGCCCTTGGTGACACGGCCGTCACGGCCGGTGCCGGCCACGTTGGCGGCGTCCACGCCCCTGTCTCTTATACACATCTCCGAGCCCACGAGACCTAATAACCGATCTCGTATGCCGTCGTCTGCTTGAAAAAGGGGGGGGGGGGGGGGGGGGGGGGGGGGGGGGGGGGGGGGGGGGGGGGGGGGGGGGGGGGGGGGGGGGGGGGGGGGGGGGGGGGGGGGGGGGGGGGGGGGGG
>NZ_JAELTJ010000429.1 GCF_016428805.1 Achromobacter sp. ASV32 | reverse complement strand
CTCCTGATGGGGAAGTACTACTATTGAGTCTAGAGTTTTCAAAACATGGCGATACAATTGCTAGCTACTGAGTTTCACTTGTTACTCATTTGGGAACTACTACTCGGGGGGTATGTCGAGCATGCTGTAGTGTCGGTCTACCGTCACCCGCACTGTCGTACTATTGCTCCGTTTAGCATCACCTCTGAAAGCCTTTCAGTAGCATGCGTGCTCTTAGTAAATTTCTCGTGTACAACAGATTAAGGTGTAAGCAAGTGAGCGTTGTGCCTCACTGGGTTCAAAGTCCAGTTAATCAACGCTGCAAGCACCAGCGGCCCCGATGCTACTATATAAGCATTGTTCGGCGCAGTGCATAACTGCTCATCGCTGACCCTTAAAACCCTTTTCCCATCACCAATCATGTCTATTTTCGGCTTTGATAACCTTGCTGCCAGGCTGTGGGCTTTGGCCAGCGACTTTATGGTC
>NZ_JAELTJ010000428.1 GCF_016428805.1 Achromobacter sp. ASV32 | reverse complement strand
CGCCGTCAAAGCTGGGCAACGTGGAGCCCGGCGTGGCCTTGCTACCGCCAGCGACGTTGCCCTGGCTGTCGGTACCGATGGCGCTGTTGCCACTGCCGGTACCCTTGCCGTTGCCCCCGGCCCCGCCGACGTTAAAGCCGCCACCGAGCTGAACCGACTGCCCGTCATAACTGGCGCGGTTCTCGATGTCCCGGCTGGTGAGCGTTCCAGTGACCAGCACGTTCTTGCCATCGGCCACCGCCTTGTCGCTGCTGGCGATGACGCCGCCAATCAACCCCGTGTTCTTGCCTACGTTCAACTGGAAGCCGCCATCGCCAGCCCACATACCCGTCTGCTCGGTCACGCTGGCGTATTGGCTGTTGATCTTGGTCTGGCCATAGTTTCCGCTGACGCTGCTTGCCCCGTAGCAAAGCGGTGGAATGCACAGGCTGACCTGCACGCCACCGCTGCGGTCGCGCGCCGCAT
>NZ_JAELTJ010000427.1 GCF_016428805.1 Achromobacter sp. ASV32 | reverse complement strand
CGCCGTCAAAGCTGGGCAACGTGGAGCCCGGCGTGGCCTTGCTACCGCCAGCGACGTTGCCCTGGCTGTCGGTACCGATGGCGCTGTTGCCACTGCCGGTACCCTTGCCGTTGCCCCCGGCCCCGCCAACGTTAAAGCCGCCACCGAGCTGAACAGACTGCCCGTCATAAGTAGCGCGGTTCTCGATGTCCCGGCTGGTCAGGGTTCCGGTGACCAGCACGTTCTTGCCATCGGCCACCGCCTTGTCGCTGCTGGCGATGACGCCGCCAATCAACCCCGTGTTCTTGCCTACGTTCAACTGGAAGCCGCCATCGCCGGCCCACATACCCGTCTGCTCAGTCACGCTGGCGTATTGGCTGTTGATCTTGGTCTGGCCATAGTTTCCGCTGACGCTGCTTGCCCCGTAGCAAAGCGGTGGAATGCACAGGCTGACCTGCACGCCACCGCTGCGGTCGCGCGCCGCAT
>NZ_JAELTJ010000426.1 GCF_016428805.1 Achromobacter sp. ASV32 | reverse complement strand
CGACGAAGATGGCGGCGCAGGCCTGCAGACCGAAGGCGACATACAAAAGCTGCAAGACGAGCAGGCAGGCGTCGAAGCCGGCGAAGTCACAAACCGCATAGCCATTGTCAACCTTGACTGGGACCACGTCAGCTCCACCGACCTCATGGCGCTCTTCTCCAGCTTCATCGGCGACTCAGCCGGCGGCCGCATCAACAAGATTTCCGTATACCCAAGCGAATTCGGCAAGGAGCGCATGCAGCAAGAAGAAGTCGAGGGCCCGCCCAAGGCGCTCTTCAAAAACTCGAAAAATAACGACGACTCCGACTCGGACGATGATGACGACAGCGACTCGGATGCAAGCGAAGACGGCGATGAAAAGATTAGGAAGCAGCTGATGCAGGAGGGCGACGACCAGGACTTCGATAGTGATGCGCTGCGGGCATACCAGCTTGATCGACTGCGGTACTACTACGCCGTCATGGAG
>NZ_JAELTJ010000425.1 GCF_016428805.1 Achromobacter sp. ASV32 | reverse complement strand
ATCTAACGCTTTGCAGCCGTCGTGTTGCAGGTATGGCGCAAATCAGATTCTATGCCTCCCAAGTCCCTGTCCGAAAAGTGCATGGCCAAGGTAATGCGCTGGCACATTGAAAGAGCATCTCATGCGCATAGATATATTTGTACTCAAATCGATAGAGGTGGTGAATGGTGGGCTTGGTACAATGTCAACATCAACCGCAAAAATCACCTAACACAGACAAATGGAGCCTGTTGTGCGAACTAGGTTTTAGAGGGTTTGAATATTGGAAGTCTTTGTTTGGGAATTTATGTTTTTTTCTGGTAGTTTGATCTTGCGCTGGAGTATCAGTTACATGTTTATGCCAAGTTTATCAATCGTCGCCAAACCCGTCCCACTCTTCCTCGTCACCATCATCAGACTCGTCTTCATCGTCTTCCGATTCATCACCACTCTCATTGTCGCCCTCATCCTTCGGTAGCAATTCCAC
>NZ_JAELTJ010000424.1 GCF_016428805.1 Achromobacter sp. ASV32 | reverse complement strand
ATCTTAAACCGCCCTCCTCATAACGTAAGTCATCTCTGTTACTGGTTACATCTTACACCTCGCGGAAACCACTAACCGGACATCGCAGCTCAAATACGGCGTCTTCACACCCGAGTTCCTCCTCGATATGTGCGTTTACGGTATTCTCATGGCCTGCTGCGTTCTTGGATCCTTTGCCGTCGTCATCTTCGGCTTCGGTTCGGGCGATCTCGGCGACAAGTGCAATAATGCCTACTCGATCAAGTGCGACGAAGTCTTCCGCGCCCGCGCAACCTGCTACGCCACCATGACCTGGATCTTTCTCTTCTTCTCGTGGGAGCTCATCGACTTTCGCCGCTCTCTTTTTGATATGCCGCGCGGCTTTAAGGCTTGGGTTGGTCACCTCTGGGGCAACCAGTTCCTATTCTATGCCGTCACGATTGTCTTCTTTATTGTTTTCCCGACGCTGTATATCCCGGTACTGAAC
>NZ_JAELTJ010000423.1 GCF_016428805.1 Achromobacter sp. ASV32 | reverse complement strand
CTTCTTTGTTTTCCTATCCCTTTTTCTCTTATTCCCTTCATCATCAGCTTATTCATCACATCTCAGTCTCCCCCATCCCGACAACAACGACTTACACACAAACCCCCCGCGACCCTCTTCACCGTTGACGGAACCGGCCCCACCACCGCCTCGGCCGTTCGCGTGGAGTCGCGGTCCCTCGACCAAAAAAACTTCAAGCTTCATCCCAACCCTCCTCCCAGCCGTGCACCACTGCAAAAAGAGACTAAGCGCCATCATGTCAGCAGAGCGCAAAGCCAAGGTTCGTATCCCAGGTGCCTCCATCTCTCTCACTCTCTCTGTCTCTGCTACCTCAGGCTAACCCAATTGTTTCACCGCCAAACAGAAGCGCAAAACTGCCCACTCCGGCTCCCTCAACGGCGCAGCCAAGCTCGCACCGCGATTCACTCCCCTCCCCCTGTCTCTTATACACATCTCCGAGCCCCAC
>NZ_JAELTJ010000422.1 GCF_016428805.1 Achromobacter sp. ASV32 | reverse complement strand
ACCCTACCTTTCAAGAGGTCAACAACGACCCCTTGTATATCATCGGCTTTATTGTGGCACATTTCCTGCTCTTGTGGATTGTAGTTGGATGGCTGGTCCCGTCGTGGTTTGACGTATTTGTTATTCATGAGCGCCGTGATGACTGGAAGCAGCCGTATGCTCCCAATGTTTTGCGTGAAACCATGGATGATCGAGATGATGAGCAAAGTTCGGAAAACGGGATATCACCAAAGACGTCTGAAAAGTAAATTGGCTCGCAAGGCCATTGTAAGCAAGTGTGGGTTTGATTGCTATCTTAAGAGAATGTTACACGACGAAAGATTGCCATTAGACAGCCAGATTGTAGATGCACATAGGTGCATAGTGTCTGAATTCCAACGCAGTTATGCATTAACCGCGGTGCAGCATGCTGCTACGAAAAGCTACCAAACATATGCTGTTTGCTGGTTGTGCCAGAGGTGACCCGC
>NZ_JAELTJ010000421.1 GCF_016428805.1 Achromobacter sp. ASV32 | reverse complement strand
GTATCCATTCGTGTCGCTTCTCATGGGTATAACATAACAAAAAAGCAAAACCCAAACGCCGGTCCCAGTCAATGCGCCCGTACTTCATTCCCATTCCTTGCCGTTGCCCTTGAGATACTGGTCCACGTCCAAACGTCCGTATATTTCCGCCTGCAGCTTTTCCGCCTTTTGTCGCTCTTTGGCAGCGAGAGCCTTTCTCTCCTTTGCTGTTAACTGCCTCTTTGCTTCCTTTTCCTCTTGCTCCTTCTTCTTGGCAGCTGCTTCGAGAGCATTTGCTCGAGCGTTTGTACTGGACTTCAAATTCTGTGCAGATGCTTTACTCTGGAGTGATGGTTTGCTTGCCTTGCTGTTCAGCTGCTGGGTACTACTGGAAGGCCCAGCATAGTCTTGTGTAGTCGTCGACTGCGATGCAGTATTGTGAAACTGAGAATGTTGCGATCCTGCTTTGACTCGGATGACAGTTCGTG
>NZ_JAELTJ010000420.1 GCF_016428805.1 Achromobacter sp. ASV32 | reverse complement strand
CGCCAGGATAATGTACGACAACATACTGACAAGCCGCTGCCTAGGGTCCCATCTCTCCTCGATTCCGTGGCGAACACGCCCTCCGACGATACCCCTCGGGTGAAGAGCGCTGCATTGCCTGCAAACTATGCGAAGCTGTACGTTAAACCGACCCCAAACGCCACGCTGTTGCGTTAAGTCGCAGGATCCTTTCTAACGCTCTTGATTTCCTACAGATCTGCCCAGCTCAGGCCATTACTATTGAGGCCGAGGAGCGTGCCGACGGCTCCCGGCGCACGACCCGCTACGATATCGACATGACCAAGTGCATCTACTGCGGTTTCTGCCAAGAATCCTGCCCTGTCGACGCCATCGTTGAGAGCCCCAACGCTGAGTACGCAACCGAAACGAGAGAAGAGCTCCTTTACAACAAGGGTATGATTTTGCCACACCGCCGTGGCTCGTTCTGTTTTGTGAAACTTCTCATAC
>NZ_JAELTJ010000042.1 GCF_016428805.1 Achromobacter sp. ASV32 | reverse complement strand
GTCGTTGCCCTGCTGGCGGGCCTGCGCCGCGATGCGGTCGCGCAGCGACGGCGATTCGACGGTGCCGGGGCAGATGGCATTGCAGCGGATGCCGCGCGCCACGAAATCGGCCGCCACCGCCTTGCTCAGGCCGATCACGGCCGCCTTGGACGCGCCGTACACGAAACGGTTGGGCACGCCCTTCACGCTGGACGCGGCAGAAGCCATATTGATGATCGAGCCGCCGCGCTCGAGCATCAACGGCAGGTAGGCGCGGATGGTGCGGTACATGGCCTTGACGTTCAGGTCCATGCTGAAGTCCCAATCGGCTTCCTCGCACTCCAGGATGCTGCCCGCATGGACGAAGCCGGCGCAATTGAACAGCACGTCCACCGCGCCGGTTTCGCGGGCGCACTGGGCCACGGCGGCGTTATCGCGCACATTCAGCACGCGGGTGCGCAGGCCGCTCAGGCCAGCCTCGCTGGCCTCGCGGGCCAGGTCGGCCAGCGCCGCTTCGCTGATGTCGGTGGCCCAGACCTGGGCGCCTTCGCGGGCCAGGGCCAGGGCGCTGGCGCGGCCGATGCCGTTGCCGGCCGCGGTGACCAGTGCGCGCTTGTCTTGCAAACGTAGGGTCATGTCTCTTCTCTCGGGTGGGTAAGGCGGCCCGGCGCCGCCCGCAGGGCGCCCGCCGGATTTGTCTCATGAAAATTAAATTTCATTTGTAAAACACAATACACGTGAAATTTAGCACGCAGCAAGTATGCATACGCCTAGAACCATCGGTAATTACCCGAATTTTCTCTAAAAATTCCGAAATAAGGGAAACCCGATGTTGACCTCTTATATGAAACTTGCTTTTATATGCAAAACAATCATTCCTAAAAAATCATGACGAGACAAGCCACCCTGGATCCTCAGCTATTGCTGATTTCCCCCGAAGACAACTGCCTGATCGTGCGCAGCGCCCTGCCTGCCGGCGCCTGTGTACAGCTCGAAAGCGGCACGGCCGTCATCGCCGCGCCGCTGGGCCTGGGTCACAAGCTGGCCCGCCACGCCATGCCGGCTGGCGAAAAGATCCTGAAGTACGGCGCCGTCATCGGCAGCCTGACCAGCGCCGTCGCGGCCGGGGACCACATCCACACCCACAACCTGGACAGCGACTACACCCCCACCTACACGTTGGAAGAAGGCCACGCCTTCACCGACCGGCACTGAGGTTTCCCCATGACGGATCTATCCCGGCCCTTGCAGGGCTACCCGCGCGCCGACGGCCGCAAAGGCATACGCAATGTGATCGTGGTGGCCTACCTGGTCGAATGCGCCCACCACGTCGCGCGTGAGATCGCACTGGATTTCCGCGACCTGAGCGGCGACGTGCAGGTGCATCTGGTGGGGTTCCCCGGCTGCTACCCCAACGCCTACGCCGAGCAGATGATGACGGCCATCGCCACGCATCCCAACGTCGGCGCCGCGCTGCTGGTGTCGCTGGGTTGCGAAAGCATGAACAAGCGCAAGCTCGAAGCGGCCATCGCCGATTCCGGCCGGCCGGTGCAGACGCTGACCATCCAGCAACGCGGCGGTACTCGCAGCACCGTGGCCGCCGGCCGCGATTGGGTGCGCGCCACGGCGCAACAACTGGCCCGGCAGACCCGCGTGCCGATGGGCATGGACGAGCTGGTGATCGGCACCATCTGCGGCGGCTCCGACGGCACCAGCGGCATCACCGCCAACCCGGCCGTGGGCCGCGCGTTCGACATGCTGATCGCCCAGGACGCCACCTGTATCTTCGAGGAAACCGGCGAACTGGTCGGCTGCGAATTCCACATGCGCCGCCGCGCCGCCACGCCCGAGCTGGGCGAGGAAATCGTGGCCTGCGTCAACAAGGCCGCGCGCTACTACAGCATCATGGGCCACGGCAGCTTCGCGCCCGGCAATGCCGACGGCGGCCTGTCCACCATCGAGGAAAAATCGCTGGGCGCCTACGCCAAGAGCGGTGCCTCGCCCATCGACGGCATCATCAAGCCCGGGGACGTGCCGCCCTTTGGGGGCCTGTACCTGCTGGACGTGGTGCCCGATGGCGAGCCGCGCTTCGGCTTTCCCAACATCAGCGACAACGCCGAAATCGTCGAACTGATCGCCTGCGGCTCGCACGTGATCCTGTTCACCACCGGCCGCGGCTCCGTGGTGGGCTCGGCGGTTTCGCCCGTCATCAAGGTCTGCGCCAATCCCGACACCTACCGCGCGCTGGGCGAAGACATGGACGTGGACGCCGGCCGCATCCTGGAAGGCCGTGGCACGCTGCAGGAGGTGGCCGAGGAAATCCACGCCCAGGTCCAGGCAGTGGCCAACGGCACGCCCAGCAAATCCGAAGACCTGGGCCATCGCGAGTTCATCCTGACGTACAAGGCATTCGAGCCCATCGGGCCCTCCTGCCTGCCGCTGACCCGCGCGGCGTGATCCGCCGCCTAGGAGCGAAGCTGTGAACTACACGTTTGATTTCGCGTCGGTGCTGGAGCAATGGCCCCTGCTGGCGCAGGGCGCCTGGGTCACGATCAAGCTGTCTTTTCTTGCCACCGTGCTGGGCTTCGTGCTGGGCACGCTGTGCGCCCTGGCGCGCAACAGCCGGCTGGGCTGGCTGCGCGCGCTAGCCGGCGGCTATGTCGAGCTGATCCGCAACACGCCGCTCCTGATCCAGGCCTATTTCCTGATTTTCGGCCTGTCCAGCGCCGGCCTGACCATGCCCATCATGGCCGGCGCGGTGCTGGCGCTGGTGATCAACATCGGCGCCTACACCTGCGAAATCGTGCGGGCCGGCATCGAATCCATCCCCAAGGACCAGCTCGAGGCCGGCGAATGTCTGGCCCTGTCGCGCCTGCAGGTGTTCTGGCATGTGGTGCTGCGCCCCGCCGTCGAACGCGTGTATCCGTCGCTGACCAGCCAGTTCGTGCTGCTGATGCTGGCCTCCAGCATCATGTCGGCGGTGGGCGCCGAAGAACTGCTGGCCGTGGCCAACCGCATCCAGTCCGACACCTATCGCAACTTCGAGGTCTTCCTCGTGCTGTGGGGCGTGTACCTGGCGCTGTCGTGGCTGATGCGCCTGGGCTTCTGGCTGTTGGCCCAGCTTGTGTTCCCGCGCCGGCGCAAGCTCGGCACGCCGCTGTAAGGCCCGCGTCATGGCTTTGCTCATTCCCGACGAACATGCCTGGTACTTGCTGCAAGGCGCCTGGGGCACCCTCAAGCTGTCGGCCTGGACTTTCGTGGGCGGCGGCGCGGCCGGGCTGCTGCTGGCCCTGGCCCGCGTGGCCCCGCGCAGGCTGCTGCGCATGGCGGCCGCCGGCTATATCCAGGTCATCCAGGGCACGCCGCTATTGGTGCTGATGGGCCTGTGCTTTTTCGGATCCAGCCTGTTCGGCCTGGGCGAGCTGTCGGCCCTGGCCGCCGCCGCGCTGGCCATGTCCGTGTATGCCAGCGCCTTCCTGGCCGAGATCTGGCGCGGCTGCATCCAGGCCGTGCCCAGAAACCAATGGGAAGCCGCCGAATGCCTGGGCCTGTCGCGCCTGCAGCGCATGGCCAAGGTGGTGTTGCCACAGGCCCTGCGTATCGCCACCCCGCCCACCGTCGGCTTCCTGGTGCAGATCATCAAGAACACCTCGATCGCCTCGCTGGTGATCGGTTACGCCGAGCTGGCCTACAACGCCAAGATCCTGAACAACTCGACCTTCCAGCCCTTCCTGTATTTCGGCTGCGCCGCGATCCTGTACTTCCTCATGTGCTACCCGCTGTCACGCTGGAGCCGTTCCCTGGAAAGGAGATTGAATGCAACCCGTCGTTGAACTGGACCAGGTCCACAAGCGCTTCGGTGACACCCACGTGCTGCGCGGCGTGTCCTTTTCCGTCAACCGCGGCGAGGTCGCGGCCATCATCGGCAAGAGCGGCTCGGGCAAGAGCACCGCGCTGCGCTGCATGGACCGCCTGGAGACCACCGACGGCGGCACCATCCACGTCTGCGGCCATGCGCTGCACGACAGCGGCAAGCTGGACCTGCGGGCGCTGCGCAAGGATGTGGGCATCGTGTTCCAGAGCTACAACCTGTTCCCGCACATGACCGCGCTGCAGAACATCACGCTGGCGCCGCGCTCGGTCAAGGGCGTCAAGCCGGCCCAGGCGCGCGAACAGGCGATGCAGGCGCTGGCCCACGTCGGCCTGGCCGACAAGGCCGACGCCTACCCCGAACAGCTGTCCGGCGGACAGCAGCAACGCGTGGCCATCGCCCGATCGCTGGCGATGCAGCCCAAGGTGATGCTGTTCGATGAAGTGACTTCGGCGCTGGACCCGGAACTGACGGGCGAAGTGCTGAAGGTGATGGAAAACCTGGCCGCCGAAGGCATGACCATGATCCTGGTCACGCACGAGATGGCGTTCGCGCGCGAAGTGGCCGACAAGGTCATCTTCATGCACCACGGGCAGGTCTGGGAACAGGGGCCGGCCGCCATGCTGTCGGCCCCCGCCACGCCGGAACTGCGGCAGTTCCTGGGCAGCGGGCTGTAACGCCGCCGCCCTCTCGCAGCACCCACCACAACAACAGCACACTGGAGACAAGCCCATGAACAAGCCCGTATTCCCGCCGCGCCTGCGCGCCGCTTTCCTCGGCCTGGCGCTGACCGGCGCCCTGGCCGTATCCGGCGCCGCCCACGCCGACCAGCTCGACGACATCATGAAAGCGAAGAAGCTGCGCGTGGCCATCGACCTGGGCGTACCGCCCTACGGCATGAAGGACGCCGCGCTCAATTCCACCGGTTCCGACGTCGAAACCGCCCGCCTCCTGGCCAAGGGCCTGGGCGTGGAACTGGAAATCGTGCCCACCACGGGTGCCAACCGGGTGCCCTTCCTGCAGACGAACAAGGCCGACATCGTCATCTCCAGCATGTCCGTCACCCCCGAACGCCAGAAGGTCATTGACTTCTCGGTGCCCTATGCCGCGATCCTGGCGGTGGTGGGTGCCCCCAAGAGCATGACGTTGACCAGCGCGGCCGACCTGTCCAACAAGAAGGTCATTTCCACCCGCGGCACCACCAACGACACCGAGCTGACCAAGATCGCCCCCAAGGACGCGCAGATCATCCGCTTTGACGACGATGCCACCTCGATCACCGCGGTGGTCAGCGGCCAGGCCGACATCTTCGCCACCGCGCCCGCCCTCTTGCGCACCATCAATGAAAAAGCGCCCGCCAAACAGATGGAATCGAAATTCGTGATGCGCCTGAACATGCTGGCCATCGGCATGCGCAAGAACGAACCGGCGCTGAAAGCCAAGCTGGACGACTGGGTGCGCGCCAACCTGAAGAACGGCGAGCTCAACACCATCTACAAGCAATTCCATGGGGTCGACCTGCCACAGGAAGTCGCCAAGGTCGGCGGCTGACGCAACATTCCCAGGAGAACCCATGGCCCGCATCGTTTCCGTCGACATCCTTCAGGTAGACCTGCAACCCAAGGTCAAGCGCACCGACGCCGTGCAAAGCTTCGAACGCCAGGAAACCCCCATCGTGCGCATCACGGACGCCGACGGCGTCATCGGCACCGGCTACAGCTACACCATCGGCACCGGCGGCTCATCGGTGGTGCGCCTGCTGGACGATCATCTGGCGCCGCTGCTGCTGGGACGCGACGCCGAGCACATCGAGCTGATCTGGCGCGACCTGATGTACCGGGTCCACGCCACCACCGTCGGCGCGCTGACGTCCATCGCCCTGGCCGCCATCGACACCGCCCTGTGGGATCTGCGGGCCCGCCGCGCCAGGCTGCCGCTGCACCAGTTGGCGGGCGGCGCCAAGGCGGACATTGCGCTGTACTCCACCGAAGGCGGTTGGCTGCACCTGACCGAAACCCAGTTGGTGGAAGAAGCCTTGAAGGCGCGCGAGGCCGGCTTTGGCGGGGCCAAGCTTAAGGTCGGCAAGCCGCACGTGGCCGAAGACGTGGCGCGGCTGGCGGCGGTGCGGGCGGCGGTCGGCCCGGACTGGGACATCATGACCGATGCCAATCAGAGCTTTTCCTTGCCCGAAGCCATCCGCCGGGCGCGCTGCTTCGAGCCGCTGGACCTGGCCTGGTTCGAAGAACCCATCCACGCCGACGACGTGCAGGCGCATCGCCGCCTGAGCGCATCCACCACCCTGCCGATCGCGGTCGGCGAATCGCTCTACAGCCTGTCGCAGTTCAAGGACTATCTGCAAGGCGATGCCTGCTCGATCGTGCAGGTGGACGTGGGTCGCATCGGCGGCATCACGCCGTGGCTGAAGGTGGCGCACATGGCCGAGGCGTACAACGTGCCGGTGTGCCCGCACTTCCTGATGGAAATCCACGTGGCGCTGTGCTGCGCGGTACCCAATAGCCGCTGGCTGGAATACATCCCGCAGCTGGACATGGTGACCGAACACGGCATGCGCATCGAAAATGGCCGCGCCATCCCGTCGGACGAGCCCGGCCTGGGCATCGCCTGGGATTGGGACCGGATCGGCAAGCTGACGCTGCATCAGCGCCGGCACGGCTGACAGACGGCGCAGACGTAGGGCCGGCCAGGGCGCGGGACCGGCGTCGCCCGGGCGGCCAGCCGGCGTTTACCGGCCGCGCCAGGCCAGCCGTCAAGCCGCCGCGTCCTCCAGGATCATCTCCGCCCCGCGCTCGGCCACCATCATCACCGCGGCCTGGGTATTGCCGGACACCATCTTCGGCATTACCGAGGCGTCCACCACCCGCAAGCCCGTCACGCCGTTGACCCGCAACCGCACGTCGGTCACGGCGGCGGCGTCCGCCCCCATGCGGCAGGTGCCGATCGGGTGATAGATGGTCTGGCCGTTGCGGCGGGCGAAATCCAGCCATTCCGCGTCGGTTTCCACGCCAGGCCCCGGGCTGAGTTCGGCGTCCACATAGTGTTGCAGCGCCGGCCGCTGCACGATGCGGCGCGCGACCCGCATGCCGCCCACCAGGCTGTCGCGATCCACCTGGGCCGACAGGAAGTTGGGGCGGATAGCAGGGGCGGCCAGCGGGTCGGCCGACTTGATGTGGATGGTCCCCACCGACTCGGGCCGCAACTGCGCCACGCCCAGCGTCATGCCCGGATGGCGATCCAGGATGCGCTCGGCCGCGTTGGCGTAGCTGGCATGCACAAAGAAATACTGCACGTCCGGCGCAGGCAGGTCCGGCGCGCTCTTGACGAAGCCGTGCACCAGCCCGGTTCCCAGCGTCAGGATGCCCTTGCGCCGCGTGTAGTAGCGCGCCACCTGCCGGGCCAGCCGCCAGCCGCGCGACATTTCATTCAGCGTCACCGTGTTCTTGACCCGCCAGTTCATGCGTGTGGCGAAGTGGTCGATGTAGTTCTCGCCCACCTGCGGCTGCGCATGCACCAGCGCAATGCCGAAGGACTGCAGCAGCGCCGGGTTGCCCACCCCCGAGAGTTCCAGCAGCTGCGGCGACTGCACCGCGCCCAGGCACAGCAGCGTCTCGCGGCGCGCCCGCACGGTGAATTCCTGGCCGTTCTGGCGATAGGCCACGCCCACGCAGCGCTTGCCCTCGAACAGCAGCCGCGTCACATGGGCGCCGCATTCCACCGTCAGGTTCCTGCGGCGCGCGGCCGGTTTCAGATAGCCGTCCACCACGCTCCAGCGGCGCCCGCGGTGCTGCAGCACCTGGTAATAGCCCACGCCGTCCTGCTTGCCGCCGTTGTAGTCCGGGTTCAGCGGCAGCCCGTCTTCCTGGGCGGCGCGCAGAAAGGCGTCGGACACCGGAAAGCGCTCGGCCACTTCTTCCAGGTGCATCGGGCCGTTCTTGCCGCGCGTGGCGTCGCCCGGTTCGTAGTGTTCGATCTTGCGAAACACCCGCTCGGCCTGACGGTAGCCCCAGCCCGTCGCGCCGGCGGCCTCCCAGCCGTCGTAGTCCGACGGCTGTCCACGCACGTAGATCATGCCGTTGATCAGCGTCGAGCCGCCCACGCCCTTGCCGCGCGGCACCGCGATCGTGCGGCCGTAGACGTTGTCTTCCGGTTCGGTGGCAAAGCGCCAGTTGTAGTCCGGGTTCACCAGCAGCTTGGAAAAGCCGGCCGGAATGCCGATCCACATGCTGCGCGCCTGTTGCCCGGCCTCCAGCATCAGCACCCGGTGGCGGCCGTCGGCCGACAAGCGGTTGGCCAGGATGCAGCCGGCGGTGCCGCCGCCCGCGATGATGAAATCGTAATCGCCCATCGTCTGGATCCGCGGCTCAGACTTGGGCGGCAGGCGCTACGCCCATCATTTCGGCCATCAGCTCGATCTGCCCGACCAGCATCGGCGCGCCGTAGTGCACCTTGCAGCCGCGGGCCTGCGCCGCGCGCAACAGCGGCGTGTCCTTGGGCTGCATGATGACCTCGCACACCAGTTGGTCCGGCGTCAGGCGCGATGCGTCCAGCGGCAGCGCGTCGTCTTCCTTCATGCCCAGCGACGTGCCGTTCACCACCAGGTCGTGGCCCGACGGATCGGCCGTTCCCACATCGATGCGCGCGTCCGGATGCAGCGACAGGATGCGGGCCTTCAGGTCCTCGGCCTTGGCCGGGGTGCGGTTGGCAATGGTCAGCCGCGACACGCCCGCCTGCACCAGCGCAAAACCGATCGCATTGGCCGCACCGCCCGCGCCGGCCAGGTAGGCGCTCTTGCCCTCGGGCGACACACCGGCCGTGCGCAGGCCGCGCACAAAGCCCTCGCCGTCCAGCATATGCGCCACCAGGCGGCCGTCGGCCTCGCGCCGCACCACATTGGCCGCGCCGATCTTGCGCGCCACCGGCGTGGCGTCATCGGCCAGCGCCAGGATGGCCGTTTTGTGCGGCATGGTCACGACCAGGCCGCCCAGGTTTTCCAGGCGGCGCAGGCCGGCCACCACCTCGGCCAGATTGTCCGGCCGCGCATGGAACGGCACGCAGACGCCGTCAAAGCCGATACGCGCGAAATGCTCATTCATGCGTTGCGGCGTTTTGACGTGGTAGATCGGGTCGGCCAGGATGCCGAACAGGCGCGTGTTTCCGCTGATTTCCTTCATTGCAGTCTCCTTGTCTTATCGCTGGATCAGTTCGCGCGCCACCGCCTCGATACCGGCGCCGTCCAACTGATAGTGGGCATACAGGGTGGTGGGCGGCGCGATCAGGCTGTATTCATCATAGATGCCGTGGCGCCGCAGGCGCGTGCCGGTGCCGGCATCGGCCAGCACCTCGGCCACCGCCGACCCCAACCCGCCCATCACGTTGTGTTCTTCCACCGTCAGCAGCGCGCGCGTCTGGCCGGCCGCGGCCAGCACCGCCTCGCGGTCCAGCGGCTTGATGGTGGGCATGTCGATCACGCCCACCGACACGCCGTCTTCGCGCAGGCGCGCGGCGGCTTCCAGGGCGGCATGCAACGTGATGCCGCAGGCGATGATGTTCAGGTCGCTGCCGGTGGCATGCGTGATGGCGCGGCCGAACGTGAACGGCGTGCCGTCTTCATACACCTGCGGGTCGCGGCCGCGCCCGATGCGGAAATAGATCGGCTCGGGCCAATCCACCGACGCTTTGATGGCGGCGGCCAGCTGCGGGCCGTCGGCCGGCGACACGACCGTCAGGCCGGCGATGGCGCGCATGGTGGAAATGTCTTCGGTGGCGTGGTGCGAGGTGCCATAAAAGCCCAGGCTGATGCCGGTGTGGTGGCCGATCAGGCGCACGGGCAATTTGGTGTAGGCCACATCCATGCGGATCTGCTCGCAGCACAGCAGACCCAGGAACGACGCGAACGTGGCCACGAACGGCATCAGCCCCGTGGTGGCCAGCCCGGCCGCCGCCGACACCATGTTCTGCTCGGAAATGCCGAACTGCACGTAGCGGTCGGGATAGGCCGACGCGAAGCGATTCAGGCCATTGGAATATTGCAGGTCGGCCGAGCCCGCCACCACCGGGTGCCCGGCGCGCGCCAGCTCGATCAGCGCATCGGAAAGATAGGACAGCCCGGGGTTCACCGCGTTCAGCGCGCGGTACTGCCAGGAGTCGGGAGAAAGTACCTGTGCCTGTGCCATTCAGATCTCGCGGGTCATGATTTCGTCAACGGCTGCCCGCGCGTCTTGCGGCGCGAGGTAGCCCAGATGCCAGCCGGGCTCGGTTTCCATATAGGAAACGCCCTTGCCCTTGATGGTCCTGGCAATGACGCAGGCCGGCTTGGCCCGCGCCGGGTCGGCGCGCAGACGGCGCAGCAGCGCGGTCAGCTCGGCCAGGTTGTGGCCGTCGACCTCGTACACGTCCCAGCCAAAGGCCTGCCATTTGTCCTTGAGCGACTCCACCCCGATCACGTCATCGACCTTGCCGTCCAGCTGGTAGCCGTTGCGGTCGATGATGGCGACCAGGCGCGACAGGCGCTGGTGCGCGGCGAACAGGGCCGCCTCCCAGACCTGGCCTTCCTGCATTTCGCCATCGCCCAGCATCACGAACACGTGATAGTCGCGCTGGTTCATGCGGCCGGCCAATGCCATGCCGGCGCCGTTGGACAGCGCATGGCCGATGGATCCCGAGCTGAAATCCACGCCCGGCACCTTGGTCATGTCGGGATGGTCGCCCAGCGGGCTGCCCAGGCGGGTGTAGCCATCGAGCAGGTCGCGGGAAATGAAGCCGTGGTCGGCCAGGACGGGAAACAGCCCCACCGCCGCGTGCCCCTTGCCCATCAGGAAGCGGTCGCGATCCGGCCAGGCTGGCTCGCCCGGCCGCAGCCGCATTACGTCGTAGTACAGCGCGGCGAAGATCTCCGCGCAGGAAAAGACCGAGCTGTAATGCCCGACCTTAGCGATTTCGATCAGCCTGATTGTCTCCAGCCGTATGTAGCGGGCCTTCTCCCGCAGCATGCGGACTTCCCCTTCGGTTGGGGCTCCCTGGTCCTGGCGCATGACGCATCCTTACGTCGTTAGAATATATGATATATAATATACCCATCGCGCTCGCATTGGCTAGGCCCGAGCTAGAATTGCGCCGGGTGCTGTTTCCGCCCCCGGCCCTTTTCCTCGAACCCGCCAGCCTGAACCGTCATGCCCAGCCTTAAACCGGTAAAGAAAGAGAACCTCTCCGTCAAGGTCTACAACGAAATCCGCAATGCCCTGATCAATGGGCAGTACGAACCCGGAGAACGTCTGATCATTGGCGAACTGGCCCAGGAAATGGGCGTCTCGATCACGCCCGTGCGCGAGGCCATCTTTCGCCTCATCAGCGAGCAGGGGCTGGAAATGCAGGCGGCCACCGCGGTCTACGTGCCCTACGTCAATTCCGAAAAGCTGCGCGAAATCCAGCAGATCCGCTTCCACCTGGAAGGCATGGGCGCGGCCGAAGCCGCCAAGAACATCACCCGCAAGCAACTGGACAACCTGATCGCCCTGCAGAAGGACTTCATTTCCTGCACGTCCACCGATCCCAAGCGCGCCAGCTACCTGAACCGCAAGTTCCACTTCGGCATCCTCGAAGCCAGCAACAAGCCTATCTTGCGCAACACCGTGGAATCGTTCTGGGTCATCACCGGCCCCATCCTCAAGGTGTTCCACGTCAAGACAGCCGGACTGGACTACTCCGAAAACGAGCACCGCCACGAAGCCGTACTGGACGCGCTGGAAGCCCGCGATTCGGAAGCGGCCGCCAAGGCCATCCAGGCCGACCTGGTCTGGGGCGGAAAAATCATGATCGACTGGCTGGTCGAACGCGAAAAAGAACTCGACTACCGCCCGCCCGGGCCCCGCAAATAGGAAGACTCCATGCTGAAGATTTTTGGCGCTCCCAGCCGGTATATCCAGGGAGCCGGCGCGCTGGACACACTGGGCGGATACGCCGCCCTGTTCGGCCGCCACGCCGCCTTGGTCATCGACCGCTACGTCCATGGCGTGCTGGGCCCAAGAATCGAAACCTTGTGCGCGGCACATCACGTCAGGCTGACGCCGCTGCGGGTGGACGGCGACCTGACGCCCGATCTCATCGCGGCCCTGCGCGCCCAGGCCGCGGCGGCCGGCATCGACATGGTCATCGCGGTGGGCGGCGGCAAGTCGCTGGACGCCGGCAAGGCGGTGGCCAAAGCCGCGCACTGCCACCTGGTCACGGTGCCCACGGTGGCCTCGAACGATGCGCCCACCAGCAAGAACTACGTCCTGTACGACGCCCATCACAATCTCCTGGCGGTCGAACACATGCTGTTCAACCCCACCATCGTGCTGGTGGACACCGCCATCATCGCCACCGCGCCCGCGCACTTCTTCCGCGCCGGCCTGGGCGACGCCATCTCCAAGAAGTTTGAAGCCGAGCAATGCGGCCGCAACGGCGGCAGGAACATGTACGACGGTGCCCCGCTGCTGTCGGCCCAGTTGATCGCCGACGGCTGCCTGCGCACGCTGCTGGCCGACGGCGCCGACGCGCTGGCCGCTGCCGGCAGCGGTTCGCCCACGCCCGCCTTTGAACGGGTGGTGGAAGCCATGATCCTGATGAGCGGCCTGGGCTTTGAAAGCGGCGGCCTGTCCATCGCCCACGCCCTCACCCGCGGACTGCCGAAGATCGCCGGCGTCGCGACGGCGCTGCACGGCCTGCAGGTGGCCGTGGGCCTGCTGGTGCAGCTGGACCTGGAAGAACGCCAGGACGGCATGCTGGCCACCCTGACGCAGTGGTACGACCAGGTTGGCCTGCCCACCACGCTGCGCGCGCTGGGTGCCACCGGCCCGACGGACGCCGAACTCACGCTGGCCGCCGACCTGACGCTCAATGCGCGCCACGCCGCCAATTTCGATCGCACCCTGGACATCGGAACTCTCGCTGACGCGCTGCGCCGCCACGCCTGAAATGGCTTGCCCAAGGCGAGGGCCGCCCCGCTTTGCACGCGCTGCTGGCGCATCGCCGCGCGAGGGCCTTCCCCCGCGCGGTTTCTTTTTCAGAACGCCACGTTGTCGCCGCCCTTCAGCCCCAGCTTGGCGCGGGTTTCCTGCGGCGTGGCCACTTCAAGATTCAGCGCTTCGACAATGGTGCGGATGCGCTCGACCTGCACCCGGTTCGATTCCGCCAACTGGCCCGGCCCGATCCACAGCGAATCCTCCAGCCCCACCCGCACGTTCGACCCCATGGCCGCGCCGATGGTGGCCAGCGGCATCTGGTTGCGGCCGGCCCCCAGGATCGACCATTCGTATTCGTCGCCGAACAGCCGGTCGGCCGTACGCTTCATGTGCATCAGATCTTCGGGATGCGGGCCAATGCCGCCCAGGATGCCGAACACCGACTGGATGAACGGCGGCGACTTGACCAGGCCGCGGTCCACGAAGTGCGCCAGGTTGTACAGGTGGCTGATGTCGTAGCACTCGAATTCGAAACGCGTGCCGTTGGCATTGCCCAATTCAAGAATGGATTCGATGTCCTGGTAGGTATTGCGGAAGATCAGCGAGCGGCTGTTCTCCAGATGCTCGCGTTCCCAGTCGTGCTTGAAGTCCTTGAAGCGGTCCAGCATCGGGAACAGGCCGAAATTCATCGACCCCATGTTCAGCGAAGCCAGTTCCGGCTTGAAGGTGGTGGCCGGCCGCATGCGCTCCTGCACCGTCATGTGGGGGCTGCCGCCGGTGGTGATGTTGATGATGGCGTCGGTTTCGGCCTTGATGCGCTCCAGGAACGGCTTGAACAGCGCCGGGTCCTGCGAGGGCTTGCCGGTGTCGGGGTCGCGCGCGTGCAGATGCAGCACCGCGGCCCCCGCGCGCGCCGCGCCGATGGCGGCCTCGGCGATCTCGTCGGCCGTCACCGGCAGGTGCGGCGACATGCTGGGCGTGTGGATGGCGCCCGTGACGGCGCAGGTGATCACGACTTTCTGTTTGGGTTTAGCCAATTTCGTCTCCGTGGCTTTGCTTGTGGCGCGCGAGGCGCATCAGTTGCTCGTCGCGCCAGTAGCGGCGCGCCGTCAGATCTTCGTGGGGTAGCAGACGCCGCCGCTCGGCCGACAGGGCATCGACCAGCGCGCCCTCCCAGGCCACGCTTTCGGCCTGGGTGGCGCCGATGGATTGGTACAGGCCGCCATAACGGCCGCAGTAATCGGCAATGCCGCCCGGGGCATTCAGGTCGATGGTCTCGAACGGCCCCATGAACGACCAGCGCAGGCCCAGGCCATCCTTGACCGTGGCATCGATGTCTTCGGCGCTGGCGATGCCGGCGGCGGCCAGCCTGAAGGCCTCGTGCAGCAAGGCGCCCTGCAGGCGGTTCAGGATGAAGCCTTCGATCTCGCGCGTCATCGACACGGGCTTCTGGCCAATGTCCAGCATGATGTCGCGGGCGCGCGCCATCGTGGCAGGATCGGTCCAGGGCGCCGGGCACAGTTCCACCACCGGAATCAGATAGGGCGGATTGACCGGATGCGCCACCAGGCAACGATGGCGCCCGGGCAGGTCTTCGGTGAATTCGCTGGCCGGGATGCTGGACGTGGAACTGCCGATGATGGCGCCCGGCTCGGCCGCGGCATCCAGCAAGGGGAACAGGCCGCGCTTGATCTCGCGCGTCTCGGGCGAGTTTTCCTGGATGTAGCTGGCGCCCTTGAGCGCATCCTGCAGGCTGCCGGCCACGTGGATGCGCGCGGCGGCCGCCGCGGCGTCCTGCAGCAGCCCGTGCGCCTGCAACTGGTCCAATTGGCGGCGGATCAGTGCGCTGGCCTCGCCCAGCATGGCGGCGTTGACGTCATACAGGCGCACGTCCCAGCCCTTGCGGGCGAACACGATCGCCCAGCCCTGGCCGATCAGGCCGGTGCCGATGATGGCGGCGCATCGGCGGCCGATGCCCGCGCTGCCTGTGTCATTGGCGGGCACCATCAGTAGAGCTTCTGTGTAAAGCCATCGACCACGATGGCCTGGCCGGTAACGCTGCGGGCGGCCTCGCTGGCGTTGAACAGCACCATGTTGGCGATGTCGCGGGCCGTGACCATGCGGCCCAGCGCCGCCTGGTTCTCGTACAGCGCAGCGATCTCGTCCACCGGCTTGCCCAGCGTCTTGGCCTTGGCGGCGATGACCGCGCGGATGCGCGGCCCCTCGACGGCCCCCGGCAAGATGGCGTTGACGCGGATGCCATGCCCGCCCAGCTCGATGGCCAGCGACTTGGTGAAGCCGATGACCGCCCATTTGGACGCCGAGTACACCGACCGCCCGGCAAAGCCCAGGTGGCCCGCGGCCGACGACAGGTTGATCATCACGCCGGCGCGCGATTCCTTCAGTAGCGGGATGGCCTGGCGGGCGCACAGAAACTGGCCCGTGATATTGACGGCCAGCGTGCGGTCCCAGTCGGCCTTGGACAGGGTTTCGACGAACCCGGTGGGGCCGGCCACGCCGGCGTTGTTGACCAGGATGTCCAGGCCGCCCAGCTTTTGCCGGACCGTCGCGAACAGCGCGGCCACGCTGTCTTCGTCCGACACGTCCGCGTGCACGGCATGCACGCCGGGCAATTCGGCCGGCACCGCGGCCAGGCGATCGCGGTTGACGTCGCACACCAGCACCGAGGCGCCCGCGCGGTGAAACACCTGCGCCATTTCCAGGCCCAGCCCGTCGGCGCCGGCCGTGATCAGTACCTTTTTCCCGGCGAAATCCACTTCCTCGAACATGCGTGTGTCTCCTGGATCTTTTTGGTAAAACGCGTGCTTGATGATATAGGATATATGATTTTCGGCAATACTTTCGGTTCCATTACATTGTCGGGAAGTGGTCCTATTTGCTGAGTCCGGCGGGCGGAATTTTCGCCTTCACCCAGGAGACAATAGCCTGGAAACGCTTTATTCATGCGGCTTGAGGGAAATCCCCGATTCAGTGTGACGAGTCCGGCACTAGAATCCAGAACGAGGTTTCCACACCCCGCCGGCGCATATATCATATATTTAAAAACAGACGGACGACGCAGCAGACAGTCCGCATCCCATACCAACAAAGGAGCGTAGACAGTGTTCAAGTTCAATAAATTCGCCATCGCGCTGGGCCTGTGCGGCGTCGTGGTCAGCGGCACCGCAGCGGCCGACATGAAAGTAGGCGCCCTCTTCCCGTTCAGCGGCGCCCTGGCGCTGCTGGGACAGGAGAGCTATCGCGGCCTGGAACTGGCCGTCAATGAAATCAATGCCGCCGGCGGGATCAACGGCGAAAAGATCGAAATCATCAAAGCCGACGCCGTCGACCCCACCCAGGCCGTGTCGGAAACCAAGCGCCTGATTTCCTCGAACGTGATCGGCGTGTTCGGCAGCTATGCCTCGGGCATCTCGTACGCGGCCTCGCCCGTGACCGAACTGGCTGGCGTGCCCTACTTTGAACTGGGCGCCACCGCCCACAAGATCACCACGCGCGGCTACAAGTACCTGTTTCGCAGCAACCCCAACACCGCGCTGTACGGCGTGTCGGTGGTCAACGCGCTGCACGACACCATCGCGCCCGGCATGGGCCTGACCCCCAAGGACATCAGGATCGGCATCATCCACGAAGACGGGCCCTACGGCACCGACGTGGCCGCCACCGAGAAAAAGCGTGCCCAGGAACTGGGCTACACCGTGGCCGAAGTGCTGCCCTATTCCGCCAAGACCGTCGACCTGTCTTCGTTGATCCTGCGCCTGAAGGGCGCCAAGGTCGACGTGGTGCTGCAGACCGCCTACCAGAACGACGCCATCCTGTTCTTCAGCCAGGCGCGCGCCGCGGGCTTCAAGCCCAAGGTCGTGATCGGCGCGGGCGGCGGCTATTCGCTGGCCGACACCGCCAAGGCCGTGGGCGCCGATATGAACGGCGTGTTCGACCTGGACTTCCCGCAATCGTCCATCAACCCGGCCGGCGCGCCCGGCCTGGACAAGTTCCTGCAAGCCTACACGTCCACCTACAAGAGCGATCCGCAATCCGGCCACAGCCTGACCAACTACGTCGGCGCCAAGGCCTTCTTCGAAGCCATCGCCGCGGCCAAGTCCACCGACAAGGACAAGATCCGCGCCGCCGTGCTGGCCTACAAGAAGCCCGCCGGCCAGACCGCCAACGGCTGGGCCTTCGACTTCGGCGAAGACGGCCAGAACAATGCGTCCACGTTCTACGTGATGCAGTGGCAGGACGGCAAGCTGGTCACCATCGCCCCGAGCAACCTCGCGCTGGGCAAGCCTGTCTTCAAGAAATAACAAGCAGGACGACATGCCAGCAACCAGGCGCTCGGGGGCGCCTGGCGTAACACAGGGGCCAGCAGGCCCCGGCCCTGCCGGCGCGGCCGCGGGGCCGGGGCGCACCCCGTTCTAAGAGGTTGCACCATGGATATCTTCATTCAACTGGTCATCAACGGCCTGTTGCTGGGCGGCGCATACACCATCATCAGCCTGGGGCTGACGCTGATCTTCGGCGTCGTGCGCGTCGTGAACTTCGCCCACGGCGAATTCCTGATGATCGGCATGTACCTGGTCTATCTGATCGCCGCGCAGTTCGGCGTGCATCCGTACATCGGCCTGGTGCCGGTGGCGGTCATCCTGTTCGCGCTGGGCGCGCTGACGCAGAAGGGCATCATCCAGCCGCTGCTCAATGCCGACCAGCACATCCAGATCTTCGCCACGGTGGGCGTGTCCACCATCCTGCTGAATCTGGCGCTGGTGATCTTCGGGGCCAACGTCTATCGCGCGCCCGTCGAGCTGGGGACCAACGCCATCGACGTGGGCGCCTATTCCATGGTGACGGGCCAGCTCATCACCTTCGTCGTGGGCATCGGACTGGCCGTGCTGCTGCACCTGTTCATGCACCGCACCTATCTGGGCCGCGCATTGCGCGCGGTGGCGCAGCATCGCTACGCCGCCACCTTGATGGGTGTGAACGTCAACAACGTCTACGCCATCGCCTTCGGCCTGGGCACCGCCTTCGTCGGCATCGCCGCCGGCCTGTTGGCGCCGCAGTACCCCGTGTTCCCGACCGTCGGCACGTATTTCGTGCTGACCGCCTTCGTGATCGTCGTGCTGGGCGGCCTGGGCAGCCTGTATGGCGCCGTGGCCGGGTCCATGATCATCGGCATCGTCGACACGCTGGCGGGTTACTACATCGCCCCCGACCTCAAAGAGGTCGTCTATTTCGGGATCTTCCTCTTGATCCTCGTCCTGCGCCCGACCGGCCTGTTCGGCGTCGGCACAGAGTGACCAGAACCACAAGGAGCGAGACGTGTTTCCCGACTTTCGAAGCCCCAAAGCCTACGTCAGCCTTATCCTGCTGATCGTCATGTTCATCGTGCCCGCGGTATTGGGCACGCCGTTCTGGACCAACCTGTTCGTCCTGCTGTTCGTCTTTTCCGCGCTGTCGGTGGCCTGGAACATCGTCGGCGGCTATGCCGGCCAGTTGTCGCTGGGCCACGCGGTGTTCTACGGCATCGGCGGCTACACCGCCACGCTGCTGACGCAGAACTTCGGCATCTCGCCCTGGTTCGGCATGCTGGCGGGCGCGGCCATTTCGGCGGCGGTAGCCATCCTGATCAGCTACCCCACGCTGCGGCTGCGCGGCCCGTTCTTCGCGCTGGCCACCATCGCCATCCTGGAAGTGGTGCGGCTGCTGGTCATCCACGAGGAAAGCTGGACCGGCGGCTCCAGCGGCATCAGCCTGCCGCTGAATATCGGCTGGGCCTGGATCGTATTCCGCGAAAAGATCAACTACGTGATCATCGCCTTCGGCCTGTTCCTGCTGGTGACCTGGGTGTCGTGGTATATCCGCAAATCGCGCATCGGCCACTACCTGATCGCCATCCGCGAACGCGAGGACGCGGCGCTGGCGGTGGGCATTCCAACCGTGCGCGTGAAGATCATCGCCGCGGTCATCTCGGCCATGCTGACCAGCGTGATCGGCACCTTCCACATCACCTACCTGACCTTCGTCGACCCCAGCTCCGCATTTTCGCTGGAACTGTCGGTCCAGGTGGCCATGTTCGCCCTGATCGGCGGCCTGGGCACGGTGGCCGGCCCCATCGCCGGCACCTTCCTGGTGCTGCCGATTGCCGAACTGGCGCGCGGCTGGCTGTCCAGCGTGGGCAACGGCATGCACGGGCTGATCTACGGCCTGATCCTCGTGGCGGTGGTGCTGACCATTCCGCGCGGCCTGGCCGGCGCCTTCGGCCCGGCCATCGAGCGCGCCCTGGCGCGGCTGCCCTATCTGGGCACGCCACCGGCCAAACGCAAGCTCGCCGAACCGGCCCGCCCGCACGATGCGGTCCGCAATGAACAGCCCGTGCTCAAGGCCGACAAGCTGTTCAAGAGCTTCGGCGGCCTGCGCGCCACCAACGACGTGTCGCTGACGCTGAACCAGAACGAGATCCTGGGCATGATCGGCCCCAATGGCGCCGGCAAGACCACGGTGTTCAACCTGCTGTCGGGCTTTCTGTCGCCGGACAAGGGCGCCGTGTCGATGCGCGACGCCCAGGGCAACTGGGTCGCCTGCAGCTCGCCGGACGAATTCGCGCACCAGGGCCTGGGCCGCACCTTCCAGATCGCCAAGCCGTTCACCGGCCTGACGGTGCTGGAAAACATCATGCTGGGCGCCTTCATCCGCACCTCGGACCGCGAGCAAGCCGAGCAGATCGCACTGAAGGTGGCCGAGGAAACCGACCTGCTCAAGTACCTGAACACCGAAGCCCGCAGCCTGACGGTGGGCGGCATGAAGCGGCTGGAGATCGCGCGCGCGCTGGCCATCCGGCCCCGCATCCTGCTGCTGGACGAAGTGATGGCGGGCCTGAACCCCACCGACATCGAAAAGTCCATCCAGATGATCCGCCGCATCCGCGATTCAGGTGTGTCCGTGCTGCTGATCGAACACATGATGCAGGCCACCATGGCCCTGTCGGACCGCATCATCGTGCTGAACGAAGGCGCGGTGCTGGTCAGCGGGGCGCCCAAGGACGTGGTCGAGAACCCCGCCGTCATCGAAGCCTATTTGGGCAAGGAGTACCAGGATGCTTAAGGTTTCGGATCTTTCGTCGGGCTACGGCAAGAGCCAGGTGCTCAACGGCCTGAACTTCGAGGTGCACGCCGGCGAGATCGTCACGCTGATCGGCGCCAACGGCGCTGGCAAGACCACCACGCTCAAGACCCTGTGCGGCGTCATCGGCGCCACCAGCGGCCGTGTGGAATTCGAGGGCCAGGACCTGACCAACCGCCAGCCGTACGACATCGTCGATGCCGGCATCACCATGATTCCGGAAGGCCGCCAGCTGTTTCCGCACTTCACCGTGAAGGACAACCTGCTGATGGGCTCGTACAAGCGCGCCGCCCGGCCCATCGTGCAGCGCAAGCTGGAGGAAGTGCTGCAGATCTTCCCGCGCGTGCGCGAACGGCTGGGCCAGTATGCCGGTTCGCTGTCTGGCGGCGAACAGCAGATGGTGGCGATCGCGCGCGGCATGATGGCCGACCCCAAGCTGCTGGTATTCGACGAGCCGTCGCTGGGTCTGTCGCCGCTGCTGGTGCAGCAGATGTTCGACATCATCCGCAACGTCACCTCGCACGGCGTGACCGTGCTGCTGGTCGAGCAGAACGTGTTCCGCACCCTGCGGCTGGCCGACCGCGGCTACGTGCTGGAAAACGGCGCCATCGTGCGTACCGGCACCGGCGCCGAACTGCTGGCCGACCCCCATGTCAAGAAGGCCTACCTGGGCCATTGAACACCAAGGACCCATCCCTTATGTCTTTACGCTGCACATTCATCGACCACGGCAAGGGCGGCGCGCCCGATTGCCTGCGCCCGGCCGAGCGCGACATGGAATCGCCCACCGGCCGCCAGGTGCTGATCGAAGTGGCCTACGCCGGGGTCAACCGCCCCGACGTGCTGCAACGCTCGGGCTCGTACCCGCCCCCGCCCGGTGCATCCCCCTACCTCGGCCTGGAAGTGTCGGGCACCATCATCGCCACCGGCCCCGAGGCCACGCTCTGGAAAGTGGGCGACCCGGTCTGCGCCTTGACGCCGGGCGGCGGCTACGCCCAGTACTGCCTGGCCGACGAACGCCACTGCCTGCCGGTGCCGCGCGGCCTGGACCTGCTGGCGGCCGCCGCCATTCCCGAGAACTACTTCACCGTCTGGACCAATGTGTTCGACCGCGCCCGGCTGGCCGCCGGCGAAAGATTCCTGGTGCACGGCGGCTCCAGCGGCATCGGGCTGACCGCCATCCAGCTGGCACGCGCCTTTGGCGCCGAGGTCTGGACCACGGTGGGCAATGCGGAAAAAGCCGCGGCCTGCCTGGCGGCCGGCGCGCATCATGCCGTGATCTACCGCGACGCGGACTTCGAGACCGAGATCCGTGACGCGACGCAGGGCGCCGGCGTAGACGTCATCCTGGACATGGTCGGCGGACGCTACATCAACAGGAACATCCGCCTGCTGGCCGTCAATGGCCGACTGGTGCAGATTGCCTTCCTGGAAGGCAGCAAAGCCGAGATCGACGCCCTGCCCATCATGACCAAGCGGCTGTCGTTCACCGGGTCCACCCTGCGTCCGCGCTCCGACGAGGACAAGGGCGCCATCGCTCGCGCGCTGGCCGACAAGGTGCTGCCGCTGATGGAGCGGGGCCAGTGCCTGCCGCGCATCCATGCGGTGTTTCCGCTGGCGCGGGCCAGCGAGGCCCACGCACTGATGGAAAGCAGCACGCACATCGGCAAGATCATGCTGCAGGTGCGGCCATGAGCGCGCGCTTCCAGGACCAGGTCGTCATCGTCACCGGCGCCGTCGGCGGCATCGGCTCGGCCATCGTCGAGGGCTTCCTGGCCGAGGGCGCCCGCGTCGGCCTGATCGACTTCAACGCCCAGGCCGGCCAAGCCTACGAAAAGGCGTTGAAGCAACGCGGCCACGCCGTCGCCTTCGTACCGGCCGATGTCGCCCATTTCGACCAGTGCCACGCCGCCTACGATCGCATCACCCGCGACCTGGGGCCGGCCACCATCCTGGTCAACAACGTCGGCATCTCGCCCAAGACCGATGGCCGCGCGCTGAAAGTCTGGGAGATGACGCCCGGCGAGTGGGACAAGGTGGTGTCGGTCAACCTGAACAGCGTCTTCTACATGACGCATCTGGCCACGCCTCACATGGTCAAGCAGCGCCAGGGGCGCGTCATCAACATGTCATCGGTGGCCGGCAAGGCCTACTGCGACATCGTCGCCGCGCACTATGCGGCCACCAAGGCTGCGCTGCTGGGCCTGACGCGCCATTGGGCGGCGGAACTGGGTGAATATGACGTCACCGTCAACGGCCTGGCCCCGGGGCGCATCAGCACGCCGCTGCTCAAGAGCGTGCCCAAGGAAATCAACGACGCCGTCGCCGAGGTGACCGCCCTGCGCCGCCTGGGCACGCCCGAAGAAGTCGCCGATGCCTGCCTGTTCTTTGCGTCGGACCAGGCGCGCTTTGTCACCGGGCAGGTGCTGGATGTCGCGGGCGGCTGGTTGATGACGTAGCCGCCGACCCAGCCAGACGCCCCAAGACAACAAAAGCCCCGCCAGGCAATGCGCTGGCGGGGCTTGTCGTTCCTGGTCCTTGCGCCGACCTCCCGCGGCCGGGCCGGACCTGACCGGTCAGAAGTCCATGCTGGCGCTGAGCGAGAAAGTGCGCGGGCCGCCCAGCACCAGGTAGCCGTTGCCGGGGTAGCCGCCCACCGACGCCCAGTAGTTGCGGTTGGCGATGTTCTCCACCCTGGCGCGCAGCGTCACGACGTGGCCGTCCACTTCCATGAGGTAGCGCACGCCGGCGTCGAAACGGGTCCAGCCAGGCACCTTGAGGGTGTTGGCGTCATCGGCGTAGGACGCGCCGGTGTAGACCATGCGGCCGTCCACGGCCAGGCCTTGCACGCCGGGAATGTCCCATTCCGCGCCCAGGTTGGCCTGGAAGCGCGGCACGCCGATCACGCGGTTGCCGTCGATGGCGGTGTTGCCGGTGGAACGTTGCTTGGCGTCCAGGAACGTCAGGCCGCCCAGCACGCGCACGGTCTTGACCGGTTCGCCGAACACGGTCAGCTCGATGCCCTGGTGGCGGTCTTTGCCAGAAGCAGTGAACTTGTTCGAGGCATCGTAGGCCGCGCGCGGCTTATCGGTCGAGAACAGCGCCAGGCCAGCGCCCAGGCCGTCGCCGTCGTACTTGATGCCGATTTCCTTCTGCTTGGACACATACGGTGCCAGGCTCTCGCCGGCATTGGGCACCGGCTTGCCGTTGGCGACCGTGGGCGCGGTATCCCCCGCCACCAGCGCTTCGATGTAGTTGGCATACAAGGACACGCTGGGCGCAACCTTGAACACCAGGCCCGCGGCCGGCGAATTGCGGCTCTGGTCGTACGCGCCGTTTTCCTTGCCGGTGTTGTACGCATAGCTGCGCGAGGACAGCCGCTGGTGGCGGATACCCAGCGTCAGCAGCACCTTGTCGTCCAGGAACGACATCGTGTCGCCGAACGCATAGCTGCTGGTGCGCGTGCGGCCCTGCAGCGCCGGATCGTCGATATCATTGCCGCGCAGCGCGCCCGCGCTGAACGCCGGCTTCGCATACGACTGCGGGTCATAGAGATTGGTCTGGAACGTATTGGCATAGTCCATGATGTAGGCGTTCTTTTTCTTCAGGTCGAAGAACGACGCCGACGCCACGAACTCATGCCCGACCGGGCCGGTGCGCACCTTGGCGCGCAGCCCGATTTCACCCGTATTGACGCTGTCCTCGCGGGTGTTGTCAAAGCGGTAGAAATTACCCGCGCCCGTGGACGCGTTGGTCAACGTGACGTTGCCCAGCGAATTCGCTTCGTCGCTGCGGCGCATGCCAAAGGCTGCCCAGCCGGTCAGCTTGTCGCTGAAATCGTGCTCGGCGCGCACCGTGCCGAACCAGTCGCGTTCATTGGAATACGACCACGGTTGCGCATAGTTGGAACTGGCATCGGGCGCGGCAGGCACGTGGTCTTTCAGGCCGACGACGCTGACGTTCGGCCGGGCGCGCTTGAGCTTGTTTTCCTGAAAACCGATGTCTGCCGACAGGCGCGTATCGGCCGAACGCCAATCCAGGCCCAGCGACACCAGGCTGGTGCGGGAATGTTCGTCGTCGATCGCCGTATCGCCGCTGCGCTGCGCGGCGTTGATGCGGATACCGGTGCTGTCGTCCGGACCGAAGCGGCGCGCGATGTCGGTGGACACCTGGAACTGGCCGCCGCTGGACACGCCGGTCGTGATGCGGGTCAGCGGATCGTTCGGCGCGCGCTTGGGCACCAGATTGATCACGCCACCGATGCCGCCGCCGTTGGGCGCGGCGCCGGTCAGAAATGCGGTCGCGCCGCGCAGCACCTCTACGCGCTCGAACAGTTCGGTGGCGATATATTGGCGCGGCAGCAGGCTGTACAGCCCGTTGTAGGCCACATCATCCGAACTCAGGATGAAGCCGCGGATGAAGTATGACTCCTGGAAATTGCCGAAGCCGCGCGCCACCCGCACGCCCGCATCATTCTGCAGCACGTCGCCGACGCTGCGCGCCTGCTTGTCCTGGATCAGCTCATTGGTATAGCTGGTGATGCTGAACGGCGTGCTCATGATGTCTTGCGTGCCCAGCAGGCCGATGCGGCCCCCGCGCGCCACTTGGCCGCCCGCATAAGGTTGGGCCAGGCCGCCGGCCGAGGCGTCGGCGCTGGCTTCGACCTTGATCGCGTCCATCGACTGCACCGGCGGGTTGGCGCCGGCGGCGGGCGCGGTGGATTGGGCGTTGACGACGGCATACGGCAGAGCCGCGACCACGTACGCAAGGGTTCGTATTTTCATATCGGGAATCACTAGGCGGGCGCTTTGCTGGAAGCGGGAAATCACAACAATCCCGATGGAGGGGGTCACGCGGGGTAACGGCTTGCCGCTCGAACTGCCGCAGAGCCGGACGCGCCGGCCTCGTCGAGCCCGTTCACCGAGGAGGATTGAGATCGTGCGAAGTGCATTTTAGATAAAAGGGAATCATTCTCATTGCGTCCCTTATATAGAAATTGCAAATCGTTGCAGAGGAGCCACACCCCCTCCCCGGCCAAGCCGCTGTCAGGCCATCGTCAGCCCGCATCCGCGGGCGGCGGCATGCCTGTCCCGCGTCCTTGCTGCCCCGCGTCCTTGTTGTCCCGCGTCCTTGTTGTCCCGCTTGCTTGCTGTCCCGTTTGCTTGCAGCCCCGCTTGCTTGTTGCTCCCCGTCCTTGTGCGCGGGTGCCTCGCGGCCCTGGCGAGCCGCCCGCCAGGCAGCGCGGCAACCCGTCGGGGCCGACGGGCCGGACCGTCACCCCTGCACGCCGGTCTCTTGCCGCAACTGGCCGAATTCTCCGGCCTCGTACGCCGCCATGGCCTGCGCCAGGGCGCGTGAATTGGACATCACGAACGGGCCGCGCTGGATGACCGGTTCGTTGATGGCGGGACCGGCGATCAACACGAAATGGGCCGGCGCGCTGCCCGCGATCAGGAGCAGCAGGCCTTCGCTATCGGCCGACGCGACCAGCGAGGCGCCTGCCGGCAGGATGGCGAAATCGGGATCAGCCACGCTCTTGGGAACCGACGCCGCCCGCTTGCCGACGCCACCCGAACCGGGCGCGGCGGCGGACGCAGCCGATGCCGGCCGCACGTCCGGGTCCGATGCCGCCACCGCCGGCACCGACCGCAACACCTGATGCCTGGCGCGTACGCCCAATTCCCCCTGCACCGCATACAACCAGGCATGCCAGCCTGCCGGCAACGGCACCAGGCGCGAGGCGCCCGGGCGCAGCCAGCCATCCAGCACCGTCAACGGCTCGGGCGTTTCCAGCGGCGCGTCCCAGCCGCCATAGCTGCCCGCCGCCACCCGCACGCGGCCGGCGTCGTTCTGGATGACCGGCATTTCCCAAGCGCGCAACAGCGAGGTCGCGGGCGGCAGGGACTTCAGGCGTTCGGGCAGGTTGACGAACATCTGCAGGCCGTTCAGGCGGGCCTCGCCCACCGGCTGCTGCGTGTGCACGATGCCCCGGCCCGCCAGGGTCCAGTGCAGATCGCCCGCGCGGATCTCGTGGTCGTTGTGCACGCTGTCGCGGCTGCGCATGGCGCCGCGCGTGTCTTCCAGCAACAGCGTCACCGCCGACATGCCTGCGTGCGGATGCGGCGCGAAGGTGGGACCGGTCATGACGAAATGGTCCACCAGGACCAGCGGCGACATGCCCTGCGGAAAATCGGTATGGCGGAATTGACGGATGGAACAAGCGTCGCCCGCGGGCTCAAAAGGCTTGGCCACGGGGAGGGAGAGATGAATGGTCAAGGATGTGCTGCCTGAGTATTGCGTGGCGCAGAGCTTATGGGTTCTCCCGTCCGCACAGTAGAGTCGGATTTCAGGAATAATTGTCCTGTTAAGCAGGACAATCCTTCGCGTAAACCCCATGAACACCTATATCCATCATCTCGACGATCTTCTGCTTTTCAGCGAGGTGGTGGAGAAAGGCGGCTTTTCGGCCGCCGCCCGCGTGCTCAATATGCAACGCTCCAAGCTGAGCCGGCGCGTGGCCGAACTGGAGGCGCGCCTGGGCTTGCGGCTGCTTCAGCGCAACACCCGCCGGGTGTCGCTGACGCCGATGGGCGAGCAGATCTACGTGCATGCCCTGGCGATGGCGCGCGAAGCCCGCAGCGCCTTCGACCTGGCCGCTTCAATGGGCGACACCCCCAGCGGCCTGTTGCGCATGACCGCGCCGTCGGCGCTGGCCGTAACGCTGGTGGGCGATCTGGTGGCGCGCTTCTGCCTCAAACACCCGGGCGTGCGGGTGCTGCTGGACACTCGCGACCAGATCATCGATCTGGTCGGCGAAGGCTACGACCTGGCCTTCCGGGCCCAGGGCGCCTCGCTCACGGACTCGCGCCTGGTTGCACGCGAACTCGCGCCCGTCCCCATGATCCTGGTGTGCGCCCCCGCGATGGCGCTGGCGGCGCCGCGGCATCCGCGAGAACTGAGTGCGCTGCCCCTGCTGGCCCACGCCACCCAGGACAGCCCGCAAAGCTGGCATTTCACCGGCCCGACCGGCGAAACCGAATCGATCGAATACCTGCCACGCTGCCTGAGCAGCAACCTGGCGGCGCTGCGCGAAATGGCGCGCGCCGGCCTGGGCGTGGCCCTGCTGCCGCATTACCTGTGCGCGGGCTCGCTGGCCAAGGGCGACCTGGTGCAGATTCTGCCCGCCTGGCAGGCGGCGCCGCCACGCATCTACGCCGTCATGCCCGCGCGCCGGGGTTCCCCGCTGGCGTTGCGGCGCTTCCTGGAGTTCGCCGTGGCGGAATTGCCCGGGCTGCTGGCCTGAGACGGGCGCGAATCCGGCCCTGACGCTGGGCGACGCCGGGGCCGGTCCTGGCGTCGCGGGGGGGCAAGCCGATGGGGGTTCAATCCAGCTTGATCTGGTTGGCCTTGATGACGCCGCCCCAGCGTTCGCGGTCTTCGGCCACATAGGCATCGATCTCGCCCTGCTTGCGCGGCGCCTGGATCACCAGGCCTTGCACCTGGAAGCGGTCGCGGAAATCCGCCTGCTGCATCACCTTTGCCGCGGCATCCTGCAGCCGGCCGGCCTCTGCCGCCGGCGTGGCCTTGGGCACAGCCAGACCGAACCAGGTCGCGGCGCGAAAACCCGGAAAGCCGCTTTCGGCCACGGTGGGCACGTCCGGCAGCACCGGCAGACGCTCGCTCGTGGTCACGGCCAGCGCCTTGATCTTCTTTTCCCGCACCAGCGGCAGCGACGTGCTGATGACGTCGACCATCAGCTGCGTGTCGTTGCCCATGAGCGAACTCAATGCGGGCGCGCTGCCGTTGTACGGGATGTGCGCCACGTCGATGCCCGTGCGCGACTTCAACAGCTCGGTGGCCAGTTGCAACGGGTTGCCGATGCCCACCGAGGCATAGTTCAGCTTGCCCGGGCGGGCGCGGGCATAGTCGACGAATTGCGCCAGCGTGGCGGCAGGCACGTCATTGTTGGCCACCACCACCAGCGGCAATTCCGCCACCACCGACAGCACGCGGAAATCGCGTGCGGCGTCGTACGAGATCTTCTGGTACAGCATGGGGTTGAGCACCATGCTGGCATTGCTGGCCAGGAACACGGTGTAGCCATCAGGCTGGGCCCGCGCCACCTGCGTCGCGGCGATCATGGTGTTGGCGCCCGGCTTGTTTTCCACCACCACGGGCTGCCCCAGTTCCTGCGACAGCCTTTCGGCCAGCACCCGCGCCAACTGATCCGCCGAGCCGCCCGGCGTATACGGCACCACCAGTTTGACGGGGCGGTCCGGAAACGCCGCCAAGGCAGACGGCGCGCCGGCGGCGCATAACAGCATCGCGGCCGCCACGCGGCCAAGCCAATGATTCATTCTCGACATGGTTGTCTCCCCAATCGTCGTGGGCGCAAGGGCATTGCGCCTGTTGTGTGGCGCACGATCCGGCCTGCTTGTTGTGCTGTGGTGACCGGATCGTGCCGTATTGGAAGGGTGAACGGGCGCTACACCTTCCTTTCCTTGCCGGCCCAGAACGCGTCGCGCAGGCGGCGCTTGGCGATCTTGCCGTTGTCGTCGCGCGGCAGCGCGGCCTGCAGGCGCAGCTCGCGCGGCACCTTGTAGCGGGCGATGCGCGCGGCCAGCCATTGCAACGCGTCCTCGGGCACCACCCGCGCATCCTGCGCCGGCTGCACCAGCGCCAGCAGGCGTTCGCCGAACTCGTCGTCGGGCACGCCGAACACGGCGCAATCGGCCACGCCCGGATACTGCATCAGGTGATGCTCGATTTCCGCGGGGTAGATATTCACGCCGCCCGAAATCACCATGTCCGATTCGCGGTCGCACACGAACAGGTAGCCGTCCGCGTCCAGATAGCCCAGGTCGCCCAGCCCGATCAGCCCGTCGAGTTCGATGCGGCGACGTGCCTCGGGGTGGTTGCGGTACGTGAAATCGGCGTAGGCCGGCTGGCGCACGAAGATGCGGCCGATCTGGCCCGGCGCGCACGGCTGGCCGGCATCGTCCACGATGCGCACCTGCGCACCGCCGATGGGCCGGCCGGCACTGCCGGGCCGCGCCAGCGCCTCGTGCGCATCGATCGCGGTCACCATGCCGGCCTCGCTGGACGCATAGGTTTCGTGGATGACCGGCCCCAGCCAGTCGATCATGGCGCGCTTAAGCGCCGGTGCGCACGGCGCGCCGGTCGAGGCCACGAAGCGCAGCGACGACAGGTCGAAAGACGCCCGCACGGCCGGGTCGAGCTTGAGCAGGCGCACATACATGATGGGCACCAGGTAGACCGTGTCGATGCGATGCCGCTCGATCAGGCGCAACACCTCCAGCGGATCGAACCGCGGCGTCACGACCAGTGTGTCGCAGACGCGCAGCGCCACCTGCGCAAACACGCTGGGCGCGCTGTGATAGATCGGCGCGGGCAACAACGCCCGGCAGCCGGGGCGCAACCCGTAGGCCTGCTCGACCACGGCCTCGACCGCCGCGAGCCGCTGCGGCAGTTGATCCAGCGGAAACGGGGCGCGCACCACTCCCTTGGGACGGCCCGTGGTGCCCGAGGTATAGGCCATGTGCCCGCGCGGCGCCACCTGCGGTCCCGCATAGGGCGCCTGGGCGTCGCGCCAGGCGGCGTAATCGTCGGCAGCGCCCGCGGCGCCCACCCGCCGCACCGGCAGGCCGGCGGGCAGGGCCTGACGCGCGGCCTGCCACAGGTCGGCCTCGGTGATCAGCAGCTTGGCGCCGCTGTCCTGGACCAGGAATGCGACCTCGTCCGGCGTGTAATGCCAATTGATGGGGCAGTAGTAGCAGCCCAGGCGCTTGCAGGCCTGGATGATTTCCAGGTAAGGCATGCCATTGCGCAGCAGCACTGCCACCACGTCGCCCTGGCCGATGCCCAGCGCCGCCAGGCCAGCGGCCACCTGCTCGCCGCGCGTGACCAGCGCGGGCCGGTCCAGCACGCTATCGCCCGCGATGATGTGGCCGGCCCGATCGCGCCCCTGCGTGGCGGCGGCAGGGCTGTCCGAGGCAGGCACACCCGAAACCGGTCCTCCCGCAGCCGGGATACCCGGCGTCGTCCGGTCCGCTGCCCTCATGGCCGGCCCGCCGAGCGTTGCGCCTTGTCTTCGGCGTTGCGGGCCTGGATCGCGGCGCGGGCCGCGGCCCAATCGTCGTCGGACCATTCGAAGTACTGCTTGAAGTACGCGCCGTTGGCCAGGTAGTCGCCGCCGTCCAGCGCGATGGTCTGGCCGTTGATCCAGTCGTTGCCCGGCGCCAGCAGAAAGGCGGCCAGCTCGCCGATGTCCTGGTCCTGCCCCAAGCGCTGCATGGGATTCTGCTTGATCAGCGCGTCGGTGCCCGTGTCGTTGGGCCGCAGCCGCGCCGACGCGCCCTCGGTGGGGATCACGCCCGGCGCGATGGCGTTGAAACGGATGCCGTGGCGGCCCCATTCCACGGCCAGCGACTTGGTCATGGCGTCGATGCCCGCCTTGGACATCGCGGATGGCACCACGAAGGGCGAGCCGGTCCAGACCCAGGTGACCACGATGGACACCACCGCGCCCGTCGCGCCCGTGGCGATCCAGCGCTTGCCCACCGCCTGTGTCATGTAGAACGTGCCGCGAAACACCGTGTCGGCAATGGCGTTGAAGCCGCGCTCGGACAATTTTTCAGTGGGGCTGATGAAGTTGCCCGCGGCATTGTTGACCAGCGCGTCCAGCCCGCCGTGGTCAGCCCAGATGCCCGCCACCATGGCGTCCACCGCGGCGGCATCGCGGATGTCGACCGCGTGGGCGTAGGCCTGGCCGCCGAAATCGCGCCGCAGGGCCTCGGCCGCCTGCTCCAGCACCGCCAGGCGGCGTCCGCAGATATGCACCGTGGCGCCCAGCGCCGCCAACTGCCGGGCCATGGCGTAGCCCAGCCCGGTGCCGCCCCCGGTGATGAGAATGCGCTGGCCCTGGAACAGGTCGGCGCGGAACATGGTTTGCCGCATCGGAGTCTCCTTGTGTTTGATTTCAGAATATCAATGGCGCTACTTCGCGACAATCCTTCGGTTTGGGTAAACTCTGTTTCCTGACAGGCAACAATAAAGACACGCCATGGCCACCCTGCCCGCGCTGGACCTGAACCTGATCCAGTTGTTCGTGACCATCGTGGAAGCCGGCACGCTGAGCGAGGCCGCATTGCGCCAGGGTGTGACGCGCTCGCACGTGAGCCGCAACCTGCAAAAGCTGGAGCGCACCTTTGGCGCGCAGCTGATCCGGCGCACCACGCGGCGCCTGGAGCTGACCCACGAAGGCAGCGTGCTGTACGACCACGGCGCCCGCATGGCGCGCGAGGTGGAATCGGCCCGCCATGCCTTGCAGAAGCTGGGCACCGAACCCACCGGCCACGTGCGCCTGAGCCTGCCCACGGGCCTGGGCGAACTGGAAGCCTTGCGTCCGCTGCTGGTGCGCTTTGCGCTGGACCACCCCAGTCTCAGCCTGCGGGTGTTGTTTTCGAACCGGGTCAGCGACCTCATTTCGTCCGAAATCGACGTCGCGCTACGCGTCATTTCGACGCCGCCGCAGGACTATGTGGCCCGCGAACTGGGCCGCATCAAATGGCATCTATGCGCCGCGCCCGGCTATCTGGCGCGGATGGGCGTCCCGGCGCACCCGCGCGACCTGGCCCGCCTGGACTTCCTGGCGCCGCCCGGCCCCCGCCCCCAGACGACCCTGCGGCTGCGCCGCAAGGGCCAGGCCTATGACGTCAAGCTGGCGACCCGGCTGCAATCCGAATATTTTCCCTTCCTGGCCCAGGCGGCCCGCGACGGCGCCGGCGTGGCGCTGCTGCCGGCCTATATCGTGCAGCCCGACCTGCGGGCCGGCGGCCTGGTGCCGGTGCTGCAGGCCTACCAGGCCGAGGGGCCCGGCGAAAAGCTCTACATCCTGACCTCTCCCACCCCCTACCCGTCCACCGCCCAGCGTGCGTTGGTGGACTTTCTGAAAACGGAACTCGAGCCGCTGCTGCGCGATTTCCTGGCCTGATCCGGCGGCAGCGCCAGGCGGACGCCCAGGCGCTTTGCGACGCGGCGGCGCCCGCCATGCACTTGTAGGACTTCTTTGTTAAAAAATGGGGGACTTGCAGGGACGGCGCGCCTGCCCCACAGTAGGGGTTTGGCCATCATCCCGGTGCCGGGCGCGGGCGGGACCTTGACGCACCTGGAACTTTGACGTGCTCACCAAGTCTTATATAAGATATAAGACACAAGCCAGACCGCGCCGCTGTCGCCTACAATGACAAACGCGTCGAAACGCCTGAAAATGCCGGCTTTACGCGGGCGAAACCACGGAGTCCATCATGCCGCACAACACCCTAGACACACTCAAGAATTTCAAGATCGGCAATAAATCCTGTCAGTTCTATTCGCTGCCGGCGCTGGGCAAGTCCCTGGGCATCGACGTGCAGCGGCTCCCGGTCTCCATTCGCATCGTGCTGGAGTCCGTGCTGCGCAACTGCGACGGCAAGAAGGTCACCGAAGAACACGTGCGCCAGCTCGCCAACTGGCAGGCCAACGCCAAGCGCGAAGACGAAATTCCCTTCGTGGTCGCCCGGGTGGTGCTGCAGGACTTCACCGGCGTGCCGCTGCTGGCCGACATCGCCGCCATGCGCTCGGTGGCCGACAAGATGGGCAAGAGCCCCAAGAGCATCGAACCGCTGGTGCCGGTCGACCTGGTGGTCGACCACTCGGTCATGATCGACTACTTCGGCACCAAGAACGCGCTCGACCTGAACATGAAGCTGGAATTCAAGCGCAATCAAGAGCGCTACCAGTTCATGAAGTGGGGCATGCAGGCCTTTGACACCTTTGGCGTGGTGCCCCCGGGCTTCGGCATCGTCCACCAGGTGAACCTGGAATACCTGGCGCGCGGCGTGCACCAGGACAAGAAGAACAACGTCTACTACCCCGACTCGCTGGTCGGCACCGACAGCCACACCACGATGATCAACGGCATCGGCGTGGTCGGCTGGGGCGTGGGCGGCATCGAAGCCGAAGCCGGCATGCTGGGCCAGCCGGTGTACTTCCTGACCCCCGACGTGGTCGGCGTGGAACTCAAGGGCCAGTTGCGCGGCGGCGTCACCGCCACCGACCTGGTGCTGACCATCACCGAAATGCTGCGCCGTGAAAAGGTGGTCGGCAAGTTCGTCGAATTCTGTGGCGAAGGCACCGCCAGCCTGACCGTGGCCGAACGCGCCACCATCGGCAACATGGCGCCCGAGTACGGCGCCACCATGGGCTTTTTCCCGGTCGATGAGCGCACCATCGACTACTTCCGCGGCACCGGCCGCACCGAAGAGGAAATCGCCGCCTTCGAGGCCTATTTCAAGGCCCAGGACATGTTCGGCGTGCCCGCCTCGAAAGACATCAACTTCACCAAGCTGCTGACGCTGGACCTGTCCACCGTGGCGCCCTCGCTGGCCGGCCCCAAGCGCCCCCAGGACCGCATCGAGATCGGCAACGTCAAGAACACCTTCATCGACCTGTTCTCCAAGCCGATCGCCGAGAACGGCTTCAACCAGCCCGCCGAGAAGCTGCAGCAGACCTTCACCACCAGCGCCGGCACCAAGGTCAAGAACGGCGACATCCTGATCGCCGCCATCACGTCCTGCACCAACACGTCCAACCCCAACGTGCTGCTGGCCGCCGGCCTGCTGGCCAAGAAGGCCGTGGAAGCCGGCCTGAAAGTGCCCAAGCACATCAAGACGTCGCTGGCCCCGGGATCCCGCGTGGTCACCGACTACCTCACCAAGACGGGCCTTTTGCCCTACCTGGAAAAGCTGGGCTTTGACGTGGCCGCCTACGGCTGCACCACCTGCATCGGCAACGCCGGCGACCTGACGCCCGACCTGAACGACGTCATCACCAGCAACGACCTGGTGTGCTCGGCCGTGCTGTCCGGCAACCGCAACTTCGAAGCCCGCATCCACCCGAACATCAAGGCCAACTTCCTGGCCTCGCCCCCGCTGGTCGTGGCCTACGCGCTGGCCGGCACGGTCACGCGCGACCTGATGACCGAACCGGTCGGCCGCGGCAAGAACGGCGACGTATGGCTGGGCGACATCTGGCCCACCGCCGAAGAAGTCAACGCGTTGCTCAAGCACGCGCTCGACCCCAAGGTCTTCGAGGCCAACTACGGCCAGGTCAAGAGCAATCCCGGCAAGCTGTGGGAAAACATCAAGGGCGTCAAGGGCGACACCTACAACTGGCCGGATTCCACCTACATCGCCGAGCCGCCTTTCTTCGAGGGCTTCGGCATGACCCCGGCGCCCATGCCCGCCGTCAAGGGCGCGCGTGCGCTCGGCGTCTTCGGCGACTCGGTCACCACCGACCACATCTCGCCGGCCGGCTCCATCAAGGAAACCTCGCCCGCGGGCAAGTGGCTGAAGGAAAACGGCGTCATGAAAGCCGACTTCAACAGCTATGGCTCGCGCCGCGGCAACCATGAAATCATGATGCGCGGCACCTTCGCCAACGTGCGCATCAAGAACCTCATGATTCCCGCGCGCGCCGACGGCAGCCGCTTCGAAGGCGGCGAAACGCTGTTCCAGCCCAGCGGCGAACAGATGTCCATCTACGACGCGGCCATGAAGTACGTGGCGGCCGGCACGCCCACCGTGGTGTTCGGCGGCGAAGAATACGGCACCGGCTCGTCGCGCGACTGGGCCGCCAAGGGCACCCAGCTGCTGGGCGTGAAGGCCGTCATCACCCGCAGCTTCGAACGCATCCACCGCAGCAACCTGGTCGGCATGGGCGTGCTGCCCCTGCAGTTCAAGGGCGGCGACAGCGTGCAATCGCTGGGCATCACCGGCGAAGAAACCTACGACATCTCGGGCCTGGAAAATGGCATCAAGCCGATGATGGACGTCACGCTGACGATCACCCGCAAGGACGGTTCGAAGCAGGACGTGACGGTGCTGCTGCGCATCGACACCCCGATCGAAGTCGACTACTACCAGCATGGCGGCATCCTGCCCTTCGTGCTGCGTCAATTGCTGGCCGCGTAAGCGTCCGCCGCAAGGCAAAGCCCCTGGCACCGCAAGGTGCCAGGGGCTTTTTTCATGCTGCCGCGGGCGTCGCCAGGCCGCGCTAGTTGAACGCGTAGGCGTCCATCGCCAGCGCGCCGTACGAAATCTCATCGATCAGGCGCGTGGCCTGGCTGCCGCCCGCCCCCAGCGCCACGTACAGCGGCATCAGGTGATCGTCGTGCGGATGCGCCTGGCGCGCGCCGGGCGCCTGCGCCTGCCAGTCCAGCAACGCCGGCACGTCGTGGGCGGCCAGGCGTGCGGCGTACCAGTCCTGGAAGGCGGGCACGTAGGGCATGGCCGGGGCATTCTGCGGCATGCGGACATCGCGCAGATTGTGCGTCAGCGAACCCGACCCGATGATCAGGATGTCTTCATCGCGCAGCGGCGCCAGCGCGCGGCCCAGTTCCAGTTGCCCGGCCGCATCGCGGTCCATGTCCAGCGACAGCTGCACCACCGGCACGTCGACCTCGGGATACAGATAACGCAGCGGCACCCAGGCGCCGTGGTCCAGCGGCCGGCGCGGGTCGCGGTCGGCGGCAATGCCGGATTCGGCCAGCAGCGCCTGCACACGCGCCGCCAGCTCGGGCGAACCGGGCGCGGCGTACTGCAACGTGTAGAGCTCGGGCGGAAAGCCGCCGAAATCATGCCAGGCCACCTGTTGGTCGCGGGTGGACAGGGCCAGGCCCTGGCCCATCCAGTGCGGCGAGACCACCAGGATGCCTCGGGGCTTGCGGCCCTGGGCCTGGCTCCAGGCCGCCAGCGCGGGCCCGGTCAGACCCGGCTCGACGGCAAGCATGGGCGAACCATGGGAAACGAAAAGCGTAGGCCAACGCATGGCGGTGACTCCAGAAAAGCATGTCGATGGAAATATTGTCGGCCGTTTCCATTCAGCAATAAACCCCCTTGAAAGGGATAATCTGTTGCCCAATCAGCATCAATGTGGCGCCTGACGGCGAGCCCGCCGGCACCGGCGCGCCACCGCCTCCCGACCCAAGGCCTGCCCCGCCCGCGCCGGTCAGGCCCGATGCCGCCCGCCGCCGTGCCGGGCGTTAAACTACGTCGTTACACACTTACTGGACGCCCCCGAAGTTATGGCCCGATCCCGCAGCCAATCCGCTCCCCGCATGAACCGCGATGCCACCCGCCTGGTCACGCTTGCCCAGTCGCTCAACCGCTCGGGCAGCCGCGTCGAAGACGTGTACTGGGAGAATCAGCTTGGCGAAGCGATTCCGAAGCTGCTCAAGGCAGGTCAGGACGCCCCGCTGGAAGCCGCCCTGGACCATCTCGCCCAAAGCGACGTGGGCGCCTACGAAGTCCTGATCGAACAGGCCGAAACGCTGTCCGAGTCGATGAAAATCGAGAAAAACGGCGTCCGCTACGACATCCTGCTGATCGTCGCGCCCATTGTGGCGTGGACCCGCTACGCGATTCCCACCGGCCCGGTATCGGCCAGCGCCCAGCAGGCGCTGCTGGCGCAATTGCACGGCCACGTGCTGTCCAGCCAGGCCCGCACGGCCCTGATGCCCTCGCTGGTCAGCGTGGACCAGATGCCGCGCACTTTCTCCGAAACCTGGCAATGGCTGCACCGCCTGGGGTCGCAAGCGCTGGGCGCCGAAACCACCAAGCCGGTCCTGAACACCGAAGCCGAAACCGCCAACATGCTGGCCGACACGCGCTACATCGTGCTTGCCGCGGCGGTGCCCGAATTCGCGCCCGTCTTCCGCTGGCAGGAACAGATCGGCCAGGCCGATGCCAGCCGCGACGCCTGCCAGGAACAATGGGCAGCCCAGGCCCAGCCCACGCTGGCCGGCCTGCTGCCGGGCTGCGGCTTCGAAGCGCTGCTGCCCGACGCCTACTATGTCAGCAACCGCGAAGCCGACCGCCGCGTGCGTCCGCTGTCGCTGCGCGCCGCCATCAGCTGGCTCGAAGGCGCGGTCAGCCTCGAAGCCTCGCAGCTGCGCGCCGTGATCGCCGGCTGCGGTGAAAACCGCATCGACGAATACCGCATCAGCTTCACGGCCCGCAGCAGCAACGACGTCTATTACGGCTGCGTCTGGCCCCTGTACGGCCGCGAGGAAGACCTGCCTGCCGACGAAGGCCAGCCCGATGTCGTCGACGAGATCGCGGCGCTGCTCAAGGAATACGGCGTGAACGATGTGCGCCGCATCCCCGGCGTGCTGCCGCCGGAATACTGCGAAGACTGCGGCGCGCCCTACTTCCCCAATCCCTTGGGCGAACTGGTGCACGCCGAGCTGCCCGAGGACGCCGAGGCCGCCCCCGCCAAGTTCCACTGAGCCGTCGCACGATGCAAGCGGACATCTTCTGCCGGGTGGTGGACAACTACGGCGACATCGGCGTCTGCTGGCGTCTGGCGCGGCGCCTGGCCCACGGCTGCGGCTGGGACGTCCGTCTGTGGGTGGACGACCTGGCCAGTTTCGCCCGCATCCAGCCCGGCATCGCCGTGGACCGCGCGCGCCAGTCGTGCCAGGGTATCGAGGTGGTGCAATGGACCGATAACCCCGACCCGGGGCTCACGCCGCGCGACGTCGTGATCGAAGCCTTCGCCTGCGACCCGCCGCCAGTCTTCCTGGACAACATGCGCCGTAACCATCCGGTGTGGATCAACCTGGAATACCTCAGCGCCGAAGCGTGGGTCGAAAGCTGCCACGGCCTGCCGTCCCAACGACCCGACGGCCTGGTCAAGCATTTCTTCTTTCCGGGTTTCACGCCCGCGACCGGCGGCCTGTTGCGCGAGCCGGGCCTGTCTGCCGCCCGCGATGCCTTCCAGGCCGATCCGGCCGCCCAGGACAGGTTCCTGCGGGGCCTGGGCGTGGCCGAGGCCATGTTGTCGCGCCGCAGCAACGGTGCGCGCACCGTGTCCCTGTTTTGCTACCCCGACGCGCCCGTCGCCGCCCTGGCCCGCGTCCTGGCGGCCGACCCACAACCCGCCCTGGTGCTGGCGCCGCAAGGCGTGGCGCCCGGGCTGGAAACCGCCTGCGCCATCCCCGGCGGGCCCGCCGTGGCGCGCCTGCCCTTCGTGGCGCAGCCCGATTTCGACCGCCTGCTGTGGTGCGCCGACCTGAATTTCGTCCGTGGCGAAGACTCCTTCGTGCGCGCCGCCTGGGCGGCTCGCCCGCTGGTGTGGCAGATCTATCCGCAGGACGAGAACATCCACCTCGAGAAACTGGATGCCTGGCTGGCCCGCTATCCGGCCCCGGAAACCGCCGCGGCACTCATTCGTGCCTGGAACGTCCCGGGCGACGCAGAGCCGGCCGCCCGCGCGTTGACGCATGCCTTGGCCCCCGCCGCCTGGCAAGGCTGGACACAGGCCGCGCGTGACTGGGATGCCGCCCAGGCCGCCCTGCCCGACCTGGCGGAAAATCTGGCCAGCTTTTGCGCAGAGTTGGCCAAGAAACGCTAGAATAGAGAGTTTTCTGAGTTGCCCAAGTATTGCCGGGCCTCAGCTATTACGCCTCCCGGGGTGTGCATCAAGCCGAAAACGCGGGCCCGTCATCAGGCCCAGTCGCGCGGTTTTTTGCTAGCACGGCGAGTGCACCCATCACCCCCGGAGTTTTAACGATGAAAACCGCTCAGGAATTGCGAGTCGGCAACGTGGTCATGGTCGGCAAGGATCCCCTCGTGGTCCAGAAGGCCGAATACAACAAGTCCGGCCGTAACGCCGCTGTTGTGAAGCTGAAGTTCAAGAACCTCTTGACCGCCTCGGCCAGCGAATCGGTCTACAAGGCCGACGAAAAGTTCGAAGTCGTGCAACTGGATCGCAAGGAGTGCACCTACTCCTACTTCGGCGACCCGATGTACGTCTTCATGGACGAAGAGTACAACCAGTACGAAATCGAAGCCGAAAGCATGGGCGACGCGCTGAACTACCTGGAAGAAGCGATGCCCGTGGAAGTGGTCTTCTACGACGGCCGCGCCATCTCGGTGGAACTGCCCACGGTCCTGGTCCGCGAAATCACCTACACCGAACCGGCCGTCCGCGGCGACACGTCGGGCAAGGTGACCAAGCCCGCCAAGATCAACACCGGCTACGAACTGAACGTGCCGCTGTTCTGCGCCATCGGCGACAAGATCGAAATCGACACCCGCACGAACGAATACCGCAGCCGCGTTCAGTAATCACGCCGGCAACAGGTACAAAAACGCCAGCCTTCGGGCTGGCGTTTTTTATTGACCACCGCCAAGCGTGCCGGCATGACGGCCCGCAGGCAGCCAGCGCGTAGCGCGCGGCGTAGGGGCTCCGCTATTGCAGGCGGTCGTCGTCCAGGAAATCGGGCAAGGCCATCACATCGATGCCGTCCGCGGCCAGCGACTCACGCTCTTCGGGTGTGGCCGTACCGCGAATGGGGCGCTCGTCGGCGTCGCCCTCGTGGATGCGGCGCGCTTCTTCGGCGAAGCGTGGACCAACGTTTTCGGTGTTGCGCAGCAGCGCCCTGACCTGGCGCATGACCACGGCCTGCATGGCCGCCATCTTTTCAGCGTCCGAGGCGCCGGCGGGAGGCGCCGGCTGGGCGGCGGGCGCGTGCAGGTGCGCCACGTTCAAACGCGGCGCCGACAGGCGCTTGGTAATGCTGGCCGACGCGCAAACGGGGCACGTGACCAGGCCACGCGCCTGCTGCGCGTCATAGTCTTCGTGCGAACCGAACCAGCCTTCGAATATGTGGCCGTGCTCGCACTGGAGGTCGAAAACTTTGAGAGCCATGACGGGAATATGGGGGTAAGCGGCCAGAATACAAGAAAGCGCCGCGGCCAGCCGGGAGGCCCTGCCCAGGACGTGGTTTTGGGCCGATTTTCCGCCAGAGGGCGCCGTTTTCGGCGCCGTGCCGCCCGAAGATAAAGAAAAAGCGGGCCCCGGGGGCCCGCTTTTGCCTGCGTTGACGGATTTACTTGCCGCGCTTGGGGGCCGCGACGGCAGGTTGTCCGATCTGCGCCTGCTGGGCCTGCAAGGCGTCGATCTGGCGTTGCAGGTCACGCAGTTGCTGGCGCACGTCCTTTTGCTGATCGGCCAAGGCCGTGGCTTCCTGGCGCGACTGTTCCTGACGCGCGGCGACCTGCTCTTCCTGCTGCATGCGCAGCGTACGGTCGGCTTGCAGCGTGCTCAGTTCAGCATTGCGGCTGGCCAGCAGCTTTTCGGCATGGGTGTATTCGGCTTGCAGCTTGATGCGCTTGATGTCCACGTCGGCGAGCTCGACGGACTGGGCAGCGAATGCCCGGTACGTCGCTTCGGCCTGCTTGTCCGACTTGGTCTTGAGCACCCGCCAGAAATCTTTTTGCTGGAACAGGGCCACGTAGTAAGTCAGATCGTCCGGTTTGAACAGCAGGCTGGCGCCGTAGGTACCGTTGTAGCTCGTACGCAGTTCGGAAACCTGGCGGTTCTGGATCAGGGCCTGCAACTCGGCCACCGTCGACGACGGACGCGCGGCAGCCGCCGGCGCCGGCGGGGTCACCGGCGTGGACGGCGCTTGCTTATCCTCGACCTGCTGGACGGTGGGCCGTGGGGGTTCGGACTGCGCGCTCGCGCAAGCCGCCAGACCGGACAGGGCCGTACCCAATAGCGCCATGCGCGCAGCGGCACGGATAAAGTGGACGTTCATGCCTTCCCCAAAAAAATCGTTGCGGAACTATAGCAATTTATTTCGTTTGAAGCAGACGCACTTACATAACACGCGCCGATAATGTCGTGCCCTAAGGGGCATTCCCTATTGCGCGTTATATCGCCGCCCGGACTTGCCGCTGAAAAGCCGGTTTATCGCGAGCGTATGACAGCGCGTCAGGACGCTTCGATAATGCCGTCTGCGGTTTCGCCCTGGCCGCCGCCCAGGTGCAATTTGCGCATTTTTTCCCACAATACCTTGCGACTGATGCCCAGCGTATTGGCGGTATCCTGGCGGCGCCAGCCGTTTACATCGAGCGCGGCCAGAATACGGGCGCGCTCGGCGCGCTCGGCATCGGTGAATACCGGCGGCTCGCACTGGGTATTCGCCGGCGCGGCGCCCAACGCACCCGGGGGCCGCAGCGGTTCGGCCAACTGATCGAAAATGCGTTCGATACGCGCCTGGTCCCAGGTCTTGAATTGGCGGCGCACAATCGCCACGCGTTCGGCCACGTTGGACAGTTCCCGCACATTCCCTGCATAACGGGTGCGCGATACCCGCTCCAGCAGCCACTCGGGCGGTTCGCCCTCGCAGCCCATGCGCTCGAGCAAGGCGCGGAAAATAGCGGCCTTTTCCTCCGGACCGCGCTGTTCCAGATTGGGAATGCGCAATTCGATCACCGCCAGGCGGTAATACAGATCGGCCCGGAATTCGTCCTGGCCCACCAGCACCCGCAGGTCTTTGTTGGTGGCCGCGACCAGGCGGAAATCCACCGGCACCTCGACCGTGGACCCCAGCCGCGTCACCGCGCTTTGCTCCAGCACCCGCAGCAGCTTGACCTGCTGGTAGAGCGGCAGGTCGCCGATTTCATCCAGGAACAGCGTGCCGCCGTTGGCCTGCTCGAAGTAGCCCTTGTGCGCGCCCACCGCGCCGGTGAACGCGCCCTTGGCGTGACCGAAGAAGTGCGCCTCGAACAGCCCTTCGGGAATGGCGCCGCAATTGACCGCCACGAAGGGCCCATCGGACCAGGCGGCGTGGTCGTGCAGAAGGCGGGCGACGCGCTCCTTGCCGACCCCGGTCTCCCCATGGATCAGCACATTGCTGCGGCAGTCGGCGAACATGTCGGCCTCGGCCAGCAGCGCCCGCATGGGCTCGGACACGGCGATCAGCGGCTGCTCGCGCCGGGGCGCGGACCGGTTGACCTGATCCAGCGTACCCAGCAGCTCGAACAGCAGCTTGCGCAGGTCGGTGGTGGTGAAGGCCAGCGGCAACGTATAGGAGTATTCGGGCGGGTAGTAGCGCGGATCGCGGCCGCGGGCCTCGGCGGCCACCCAGATGACGGGCATCGCCTGCACCGACAACCAGTCATAGCCGCTGAAACGGTTGTCACCCATGACCGACACCGACACCAGAGCGACGGCCGGCCGCGACGGATCACGCGGCGGCGGAAAGGCCGTGCCGGCATCCGCTCGCACCAGCGACACGTCCATGCCGGCCAGGCAACGCTCGGCGCGGCTGGCAATGTCGGACGTGCCCTCCCAGACATACA
>NZ_JAELTJ010000419.1 GCF_016428805.1 Achromobacter sp. ASV32 | reverse complement strand
GCCTCAACCTCAACCACAATCGCAAACGGCTTCTGCACCGGTCGACCCTACTTCGCAAGCTGGTTTGCCTCAACAGCTTGCGTCATCAGAGCCCCATCAGGGAATGCAAATGCAACAACAGGCGCAGCATAATTCACAACAGCAGCGCAGCGTCAAGCGGCCGCGTCCCGTAAAGTCATGTACCGAGTGTCGCAAGCGAAAACTACGATGCGACCGGCTTTGCCCTTGTTCTCAATGCCAAAAATCAAACCGCAACTGCAAATATGCCGCCGACCATGAATCTGGCAATTATTCAGACGGTTCTGATGTCGACGCTACCGATACCGGCCGCCCGACGAAACGTAGCTTTCCCCCAGCGGGGGGTCTGACTACCAATGCTTCCGATACATCGTCTGCCCCCCTCATATTTTCAACGTCTAAAAATGGAGAGGGGGTGCCGCTTCTCGAAGAGCTTACTCTTCGCATGGA
>NZ_JAELTJ010000418.1 GCF_016428805.1 Achromobacter sp. ASV32 | reverse complement strand
GCCTAAAATAGGAATATAGATATTATTTTTAATATTTCTTACGACTAGGGTCGGTTGTTGTGGGTAGTTGTAATATCCAGTGCACTAGTGACTTGTGATCGAGGAGACTACATATCCCGCTTTGAAAGTGGCTGATTAATAGAGCCTACGTAATGCAACCTGTTGTATTGTAACTGGAAGAAAATAAGTGCTCTTTACATATGTAGGTATTTAGGCATTGTTGGCCTTATGAAACCTATTGTCCCTTATTGTTGTGCGATCGGATCGGTCACATAACCGACAAAATGGTACACCCCACCCGTAGGGCTGGCGGACCGTTCGCACCTGCCCAATGTCGTTTGCAGTGACGACGGCTATTTCTATTGGCACACCCATGCGTGCCTTAGTAATGATCTCGGAATTACTTGAAGTGTCCTAATACTCCGAGGTCATAAATAACGGGCACGTTGCGAGCTCACGTGCATTAGC
>NZ_JAELTJ010000417.1 GCF_016428805.1 Achromobacter sp. ASV32 | reverse complement strand
ATTCTCTACCGCCTATGGTCGTATGTACTGGTTTCTTGTACAATGTGGTATATAACGACTTGCCTATTGATTGATGCAAAACAAATCACATAGACCCGACTGCTCGACTCCGGAAAGTTTATATGACTAGAAAGGCGAGACGCGCTCTGGGTGTAATCTAGATTCGGTATTGATACTCTGACGTCTGTTCCATATCAACTGGCTTACAGATCAGTGTGACGAATTCGTGATATTCATTGCTACTTCAGGACGAGTGTCTCTCCATCCCCAGGGCGAGACATTTGGAGACGGTCGTGTGTCGGAATCCCTGCTGTTGCAGCCAGAGACCTGTAAGTGACAAAAAAAATTGCTGTAAACATGGCCCTCCAAATTTTCAGTTTTTCTCGAGGCAAACATTTGGATTTTTGTTGGAGTATTAATAGATTAATATTGATACGAGTTGTTCGTAGACTTGGGCCAGTACCGGGC
>NZ_JAELTJ010000416.1 GCF_016428805.1 Achromobacter sp. ASV32 | reverse complement strand
GCCTCAACCTGCGCCAGCCGGCGTCTGTATTTATCTCGTACAACCCCCATGACGACTCTACTCGCCGACACAATGTCAACCTTTTTGGCGGCAGGCGTCAGATCAGTCTCAGCAGACATGTTATCGAGAAATGTTTCGAAATTGAGCTCTAAACGGATCGTGGCGCTGTCTAGGCCTGGCATCTCTCGCTGTGGGAAGGAGAGACGCATGCCTGCTACTACGACGAGGACGAGACGGCCCCAATCGCTCGTTGAGAAGTGTGAGAGATCTGTCTCGGAAATACTGGAGATGAGGGCGAGGAGCTGTTTGAGTGTTTCGAGGCAGGTGTGTAGTTTGGTGGGAGACGGCTGGTCGAGCGTGGTGGGTGGAAGGGGCTGTTTGCGAGGTGGGTGGAGAAGTGGTGCGCCTGAGAGGAAGAATTTCGTAAAGAGGGTTTGGAAATTTATTGGCACTTGGTACGTAGAACAA
>NZ_JAELTJ010000415.1 GCF_016428805.1 Achromobacter sp. ASV32 | reverse complement strand
CCGAGATCTACACAACCGCATCGTCGTCGGCTGCGTCAGATGTGTATAAGAGACAGGTTGGTCACTTCATGGTACAGCACAAGGAAAGTGAAGAGCAGTAGCTGTCAATTAAAAGGCTGTCGAGCGCTGGTATTTCCACGTCATGATGAGAACTTGCTAGAGCTCAAATATGCGAAAACATTCCAGTGCTGTGTAAGGATGCTGCCACGCGAGTGAGACACACTGCAAAGGGATGCTCCGATGCCGTCTGAGCTCGCACCTAAAGCAAAAGCTGTGAATCCAATTCTCTTTCGATTGAAAAAAAAATTGAGAGTACTAAATATTATTGCAATTAGCCCGATGTTATTTCTGGCTTGCAGCTCACAAAGCCTGGTATCCTTTGGCTCCAGACTTACAAGCTACTCGTAGGCGATCGTACAGAATCTCAATTAGGCAGTAGGTGGCTGGATGAAGCGGGAATGGTAGCAC
>NZ_JAELTJ010000414.1 GCF_016428805.1 Achromobacter sp. ASV32 | reverse complement strand
GGTAAAGGGCAACCGCGCTGCTCATATCCCAGTCACAGACGCCGGCGCTGCAATGACTGCGTACCCTTTCGTTAGCATATTTCCGCAACATGAACACGAACAAATGTTGGCGGAAAGGTTGAAGAAATTCGGCATATCAGTGGAACTAGGGACGGAACTTGTCAGTTTCACTGACGATAGCAGTGCGGCTTTTGTCGTTGCACGACTACGCAAGACAAATGGAGAAGAGGAGGTTTGTAAGGCAAAGTACATTGCCGGTTGCGATGGTGCACATTCTGCAGTCCGGCATCAGCTCGGTTTGTCTTTTGCCGGGGGGACCTACGATCACGTCTTTTACGTCGCTGACATCGAAGGCTCTGGCCCGGCTGTGGATGGAGAGCTCCACGTCTGCCTGGACGAGTCTGATTTTCTTGCAATATTTCCTCTTGCTGGAGATGGTAGAGTACGCTTGGTTGGTACAGTGGGAAG
>NZ_JAELTJ010000413.1 GCF_016428805.1 Achromobacter sp. ASV32 | reverse complement strand
ACACAAAACGGTGGGTGGGTATCATTAGGTATGGATCGGCGCTATGCAATCACAGTCTGGGAGGGGGCCAAGCGAGGTATGATAGCAGACTAATTACTACAGGCTATTATCTACGGAGTTCTCGTAATACGCGGACTCTTCCTCGTAGTCCTACTACGACTTATAGTACACCACTGTAGCACCCACTGAAACCACACGCTACTGGCCAGGCATCATGGCCGAGTTGTCCACTGACAAGGCGCTAGTAATCTGCCATCCGTGCTGTCGGTCAGTCTTGGAATGTCGACAGGAATCACCAGTAATTAGCCATGCTACCCATGCTTTCGGCACCTCACAATGTCTTTGGTTGACATACGCACGCGAAACATGAGCTATATGAGTACGTCATTGTCCACGAGCGACACCCAACCGCGTAGCTACGAGTATGCATCGACTACGAGTACAAGCGCCTAAAGCACATCTCTACCT
>NZ_JAELTJ010000412.1 GCF_016428805.1 Achromobacter sp. ASV32 | reverse complement strand
CCCTAACCTCGGGAAATGCAATGGTGAAGACGCCAACTGACGCGACATGCATTACGTCGGCTTGCAATCTCGATATGGCGTGGGGTAAGAGGAGTTGGAAACAGGAACTTGCTTCAACATGCAACATGCATGATAAATCCCTGCGCTATGAATTTGCCATAGCTTGAGAGAAGTGCTGTGTATCCATGGGTACTCGAAGTTGCGTCTGCGGCACTGCGAACAAGCCACTCCGAGAAGTACGGAATATCGGCTGTCAAAGCCGGGTTCAAGGAAGACACTTGTACAAGGTAGTAACACATGGGAGAATCATAGAATAAAAGGGAACGTTTTAAATGAGACGGCGCTAGCAGCTTAATTCTACATTAGATTCCCCAAAATACCTTAACTTCATAGGTTATTGCTCTATGATTTGTATCGGTTAGGGAATCGGCACATCTGCCTCCCTCCGTCGGCCCCGCGGGACAAGGC
>NZ_JAELTJ010000411.1 GCF_016428805.1 Achromobacter sp. ASV32 | reverse complement strand
ACATTGCAAGGAACATCACGGCCGCAGATGGTGACATCCAGAGTATGGTCAGACTTGCAAAAGTAAATAGCGCAGCCGCTGCCGCCACCAGGAGGAGGACCCGACGTGAGCTTGCCGGGGACGTCACAAGGGTCTCCATCAATCTGAGCAATGGCGCCGGTGGCCAGGAAGGCGACGGCAAGGGAGGCGAGCTTGAACTGCATCTTGATTCTAAGAGGGGAAACAAGTATTAGTAAAGAGTCATGCTTAGCTGTTGAGCTTGGCGCAATTACTCACGCTTTGTTTTCGTGTAGAATAAAAAAGCTTGAAGATCTCAAACAAGAAACGCCTTGGGAGTCTGGACAAATATGACCTTTATATACCTTTTCTTGCCCGCGACTATTCTCTTTCCGATCTACATTTACATTTCCGTTCACTCGAGCTTCCAAGTAGGTGGACTCAATGCTAAACTCTGACGTGATATAATACC
>NZ_JAELTJ010000410.1 GCF_016428805.1 Achromobacter sp. ASV32 | reverse complement strand
GAGCTGTTCCAGCGCACAAACGGCCCGCGAGCCCCCCAACCCAACCATCCCCTTGTTGGTCTCGCTCAGGTCCGCCCAGTCTGCGTCTCCCCAATCTCTACCCCGGTCCGGTTGCTGCCCTCAGACGCGCGACTGTTCCTTGCTCAACACCCAAAAAAAGCCTAGACTTTTTTTTTCCCCTTCTCCTCCAGCCGGGCCTCTTCCTAGCCAGTCTTCTTCTCCTCAATCCACGACGACGAACTTGCATTTGCTCGCATTTGCATGCCTTTCCAGACGGCTGACTCGACCAAGCATTGCACAATCTCCTCGCCGTCCTGCGGTTTGGACCTGGCTCGACACGCTCGACCCAACGGCCCTGCCCTTGTTGCAAAGTGCCCAGCCAGTCTTGACGGCAAAGACTTAACCCAATATCATTTGATCCGTCACAACCAAACGACCGACCACGACTCTCTGGAAAATCCACCGGCAAC
>NZ_JAELTJ010000041.1 GCF_016428805.1 Achromobacter sp. ASV32 | reverse complement strand
GCGGAAACCCCTGCCCTGATTCAACAGGCCGCGGCGCTGGGCCTGAAGCTGGAACGCGGCGATACCGACAACACCTGGCGCATCACGCGCAAGCAACCATGAAGCCCCTCGAACGCCTCCACGCCGCCTGGCGCACCGCCTGCAAACCCCTGGCGCCCGCTGCCGACCGCGCGCGCCTGCGCTATCAGGCCCTGGCGCCGCGCGAACGGCGGCTGGTCAACGGCGCGGCCGCGCTGCTGGGCGCGGTGGTGGTCTTCACCGTCCTGATCGAGCCAGCCCTGAACACCACCCGCAAGCTGCGCGACGAACTACCCCAGCTGCGCGCCCAGGCCGCATCGGTGGCCGACGTGGCCGCCCAGGCCGTGGCCTTGCGGGGCAAGGCCGCCGCACCCGCCGCCACCCTGCCCGCCGCGGCGGACATCAGGGCCAGCCTGGAACGCGCCGGTTTGCCCGCCGATCATTGGCAACTGGACCATCCAGGCCAGGGCGACAGCGTCAAGCTGACCCTGACCGAGATTCCGTCGTCGGCGCTGCTACGCTGGCTGGAAAATGCCGCCGGCGATTGGGGCCTGGCCGTCAAGGGCGTCGAACTGACCCGCGCCGCCAACGCCAATGGCCGGCCCCTGCCCGGGCTGGTCAACGGCAGCGTGACGCTGGGCCTGCCGGCGCGTCAGGCGCGTTCCTGATGCGTCTGCCCCGCCTGCCCAAGCGCACCGGCCTGGCGCTGGCCTGCGGCGCCTGCGCCGTGGCCGCCGCGGCCGTGGTGCTGCCCGCCCGCTGGCTGCTGGCGCTGCTGCCGGACGACGCGCCCGTGACGCTGGCCGACGCGGCCGGCACCCTGTGGAACGGCAGCGCCTGGATCGCGCTGGGCCCGCCCGGCGCGCGCCGCCTGCTGCCGCAGGCCTTGCACTGGCAATGGCGCTGGTCGTCGCTGACGCTGGAGGTCTCGCATCCCTGGCTGCAAGGGCCGGTGCGCGCCGGCCTGGCCTGGACCGGCGTCACACTGTCGGCGCAATCGCTGCGCCTGCCAGCCACGGCGCTGCCGGCGCTGGGCGCGCCCTGGAACACGCTGGCGCCCGAAGGCACGATAGAAGTCACCTGGCAGGCCCTGCGCCTGGGTGGCGCCCTGCCCGACGCGCCGCTGGCCGAACTGCGCTGGCGCGACGCCGGCACGGCGTTGACGCGGGTGGCGCCGGTGGGCACCTATCTGCTGAAGATCCGCGGCAACGGCAAATCGGGCGCTACCCTGGCGCTGACCACCGAGAGTGGGCCGCTGGCCGTCACGGGCCAGGGAACGGCCAGCCCGCGCGGTGTGCGCTTCCAGGGCCAGGCCACCTTTGCGCCGTCGGCCAGCGAAGCCGACCGCAATGCGCTTGACGGCCTGATGTCGACGCTGGGGCGGCGCAGCGACGACGTGGTGGTGTTCGGCACGGGCAAATAGACACGCGGGGCGCGGCATCGCGCGCCCCGCCTTTTCAGTCGCGCGACCTATGCGTCCCGCGTCACCCGCAGGATCTCTTCCGGCGACGTATCGCCGCTTTCGACCCAGCGCGCGCCGTCCTCGCGCATGCTGAACATGCCGGCGGCGCTGGCAGCGCGGCGCAGCTCGCGTTCGTCGCTGCCTTCGTGGATCAGCCTGCGGGCCTCGTCGTCCACCGTGAACAGTTCGTGGATACCTGAGCGGCCGCTGTAGCCGGTATGGCTGCACGCGTCGCAGCCCACCGGCTGGAACACCCGCACGCCGTCCTGCACGACCGGCTTCTTGCAGGCCGGACACAGCTTGCGCACCAGCCGCTGCGCCAGCACGCCCAGCAGCGAGGACGACAGCAGGAACGGTTCCACCCCCATGTCCGTCAGGCGCGTCACGGCCGACACCGCGTCGTTGGTGTGCAACGTGGCCAGCACCAGGTGGCCGGTCAGCGAGGCCTGCACCGCGATCTGGGCGGTCTCCAGGTCGCGGATTTCACCGATCATGATCACGTCCGGGTCCTGCCGCAGGATGGCGCGCAACGCCAGCGCGAAACTCATGTCGATCTTGGCGTTGACCTGCGTCTGGCTGATGCCCGGCAGGTCGTATTCGATCGGGTCTTCGACGGTCAGGATATTGCTGGTGGACGCATCCAGCCGGCTCAGCGCCGCGTACAGCGTGGTGGTCTTGCCGCTGCCGGTGGGGCCGGTGACCAGCACGATGCCGTGCGGCTGGCGGATCAACCGGTCCAGCTGGCCCAACACGCGGGGCGCCATGCCCAGCTTTTCCAGGCGCAGCCGGCCGGCTTCCTTGTCCAGCAGACGCAGCACCGCGCGCTCGCCGTGGCCGGTCGGCAACGTCGATACCCGCACGTCGATCGGCCGTCCGCCCACCCGCAGCGCGATGCGGCCGTCTTGCGGCAGGCGTTTTTCGGCGATGTCCAGATGCGCCATGATCTTGATGCGCGAGATCAGCGCGGCATGCAGCGCCTTGCGCGGGCTGACCACGTCGCGCAACGTGCCGTCGACCCGGTAGCGCACCACCGAATGGGTCTCGAACGGCTCGATGTGGATATCGCTGGCGCCGTCGCGGGCCGCTTGCGCGAACAGCGCGTTGATCATCCGGATCACGGGCGCGTCGTCCTGCGCGTCCAGCAGGTCCGCCACCTCGGGCATGTCCTGCAGCAGGCGGTCCAGGTCGATCTCGTTTTCGGCCACGCCCATCACCGACGCCGCGTCCTCCGCATGGCTGTAGGCCGCCGCCAGCAGGGTTTCCAGCGCGTCGTCGTCCACCTGCGTCACGGCGATATCGCCGTGGCAACGCCGGATCTCGCGCACGGCCCACTCCGGGGTGCGCGGGCTGACCGTCAGCTGTGCGTGGCCCGTGCGCAGCGACAGCACCGCGCGCTGGGCGCGGGCCCAGGCGTAGGGCAAGGGATGCGCGCTCATTGCAGTGCGGACAGGTCGCGCGCCACGCTCGCCGTCACGGGCCGGGTGACGCGGATCGGCACCGAGGGGTCGCTGGTCTGCACCAGGTCCGGATATTGCCGCACCGCGAACGACTGCACGGTGGCGGCGGCCGGACGGCCGGCCTGGGCCGCTTGCCCGCCGCGAACGTCGTAGACGTTGTTGGACACCGAACCCGCGCCCGCGCCGGCCGGCGGCAGCATCGGCGCCTGGGCATCCGGCAACAGCCAGTGATTGCCCGGTTGCGTGGCGGCCTGGGCGCGGCGCATGTAGTCGTAGCGGTCCAGCGTGACACTGGCGCTGCGGTTGGCGTCGCGCACCACGTAGGGCCGCAGGAACACCATCAGGTTGGTCTTGGTGCGCTTGCGGCTTTCGTACTTGAACAGTTCGCCCAGCACCGGAATCGAACTCAAGCCCGGCACGTTGTTGGACGTGACCGTCACGTTCTCTTCCAGCAGGCCGCCCAGCACGATGATCTCGCCGTCATCGACCAGCACGCTGGTGTCGATGGCGCGCTTGTTGGTCACGATGCCGGTGGTGGGAGTGGAACGGCTTTCGTCGATGCTGCTGACTTCCTGGTAGATGTCCAGCTTGACCGAGCCGCCTTCGGATACCTGCGGCCGGATGTTCAGCTTCAGACCCACGTCCTCGCGTTCGATGGTCTGGAACGGGTTGTTGTTGTTGCCGCCGTTGGTGACGTACTGGCCCGTCACGAACGGCACCGTCTTGCCCACCAGGATGCTGGCCGACTGATTGTCCAGCGTCAGCAGGTTCGGCGTGGACAGGATGTTGGCCTGGCCGGTGTTCTGCATGGCGCGCGCCAGCACCCCCAGGTTGATCACCTTGTTGCCCAGCACGTCCACCGTGCCCTTGACCACGCCCAGGCTCAGGCCGCCGCCCAGCGCGTCGATCGAGGTCGGGCCCTTGCCCGACAGGCCGCTGCCGCCCAGGTTGGTGCCGCCGATGAAGCTGGTGCCGCCGCTGTTGATGTTGCCCGCGCCGGTCATCCACTGGATGCCGAACTCGGCCGCCGCATCTTCGCTGACTTCCACGATCAGGCTTTCCACCAGCACCTGCGCGCGGCGCTGGTCCAGCTGGTCGATCACTTCGCGCAGGCTGCGGTACAGCGGCTCCGGCGCCGAAATGATCAGCGAGTTGGTGGCGGGATCAGCCTGGATGGTGGCGCCACCCGCCGAGTACGACACGGCCTGGTTGCCGGTCTCGTCACGCGCGATGCGTTCCTGGTCGCCCGACATGCCGGCCTTGGAGGAATTGGACGATCCGGTCGACCCGGACAGCCCCAGGCCGGTATTGCCGTTGCTGCCACCCGCTTGCTGCGGCGGCCGGTTGCCGCCCGTTTGCGGACCGCCCGTATTGCCGCCCGCCGGGTTTGCGCCCGGCGCGGCGTTGGCCTGGCCGGCCAATAGGCCCCCCAGCACTTCGGCGATGCGCGTGGCCTGCGCGTTGCGCATGTACACCACGTGCAGATTGCCCGCGCGGTTCTGCTGCGCATCCAGCTTTAGGATCAGGTCGCGTGCCAGGCGTGTGCGCGCCGGGCTGCCGGCGCGCACCAGCACGCTGTTGCTGCGCGGGTCCGCCACCACCGCGATGCGCTGCGTCGGGTCGCTGCTTTGCGTGTCCAGCAGTTGCGAGGCCAGCACCGCGATGTCCGACGCGATACCCGAGCGCACCGGCACCACGTCCGTGTCGATCGAACTGGGCACGTCGATACGCGCGATCACCGCCGCGATGCGATCCAGGTTGTCGGCGTAGTCCGTCACCACCAGCGTGTTGTTGCCCGGGTACGCATTGATCGGATTGTTCGGCGGCACCATCGGCCGCAGCACCGGCACCAGGTTCGCCGCGTTCTCGTACTTGAGCGGAAACACCCGCGTCAACATCTCGCCGCTGTTGCCCGAGCCGCCCCGCGCGAATGTCGCCACCGGCACCGAGCCCTTGCCCGCGCCCCCCGCCGCCGGAGCCGCCGGACGCGGATCGCCCACCACCGCGCTGCCTTGCAGCTTGGCGTCGGCTTCGGGCACGACGCGCGTCACGCCGTCCACTTCCACGATCGCAAAGCCTTGCAGGCGCAGCGCCCCGGTCAGCATCGACAGGGCCTGGCCACTGTCGACGGGCCGGTCCGACACCAGCGTGAGCTTGCCCTTCACGCGAGGGTCCACCAGGAAATTGCGCTTGGTGAACAGCGACAGCGCGCGCAGCACGGCAGGGATATCCGTGTCCACGAAGTTCAGGCTGACGCGATTGTCCGCCTGTTGAGCATGGGCCTGGCTGGCCACGGGTCCGAGTTGGCTTGCCGCGAGCAAGACCGCAAGGCTGAATTGCGCGATATGACGCATGACGGATGTGCCTGAGACGTGAAGTCGTGTAAAAAAAGGTGAAAGCGCGTCGGAGTATACGGGGTGACACTGCAACACTACGGTCATAATCCAAAGGCAAGGTGACGGGCTGGAAAGCCTTTATTTACGGGCCTCTCGCGCCGACGGGCGCGCACCTGGACCCACCTCCCACCATGCCATCCTTTCGTTACGAAGCGACTGACGCGCTCGGAAAAATCGTGCAGGGCACGATCGACGCGGACAGCGAGCGCGGCGCCCGCAATCAGTTGCGCGGCCGCGGTCTCTTGCCCCTGTCCACCTCCCCCGCCGCCCGCGCCCAGGGCTTGAGCGCGGCGTTGCGCACGCGCCTGTCCGACGCCGACCTGGCCTGGCTCACGCGCCAGCTCGCCAGCCTGCTCGCAGCCCGCCTGCCGCTGGACGCCGCGCTCAGCGCCACGCTGGAACAGGCCGAAAAAAAGCACATCATCGCCACGCTTGAAAGCGTGCGCGACGATGTGCGCGCCGGCCACCGCCTGTCCGCCGCGCTGGCGGCCCGGCCGCGCGACTTTCCCGATATCTACCGGGCTTTGATCGGCGCCGGTGAAGAATCCGGCGATCTCGCGCAAGTGATGGAAAAGCTTGCCGACTACATCGAAGAGCGCAACACCTTGCGCAGCAAGGTCATGACCGCGTTCATCTACCCCGCGGTCGTCGGCTGCGTCTCGGTCATCATCGTCATCTTCCTGCTCGGCTACGTCGTGCCCCAGGTCGTCTCCGCCTTCAGCCACGCCAAGCAGCAATTACCGCTGTTGACCCGCATCATGCTGTCCCTGTCCGACTATGTGCGCGATTGGGGCCTGGCCACCGGCGCCGCCATCGCCCTGGTCATCGTGCTGTGGCGCTACTCCTTGCGCGTGCCCGCCGCGCGCCACGCCTGGCACGCGCGCGTCCTGCGCCTGCCCTTGGCCGGCCGCTTCGTCCTGGGCGTCAACGCCGCCCGCTTCGCATCCACCCTCGCGATTCTGTGCGGCAGCGGCGTCGCCCTGCTCACCGCCCTGCAAGCCGCCCGCCGCACCCTGGGCAACGACGTCCTGCGCACCGCCGTGGACGAAGCCTCTGCCCGCGTGCGCGAAGGCGCCGCGCTGTCGTCCTCATTGGCCGCCCAGAAAGTCTTTCCCTCGCTGCTGGTCCACCTTATCGCCAGCGGCGAAAAGACCGGCCAATTGCCCGAGCTGCTGGACCGCGGCGCCCAGAACCTGTCGCGCGACCTGGAGCGCCGCGCCATGGCCATGACCGCGCTGCTGGAGCCTGCGCTGATCCTGCTGATGGGGGGATTCGTGCTGTTGATCGTGCTGGCGGTGATGATGCCGATTCTGGAAATGAATCAGCTGATCCGCTGAGTGCTGCCCACCGGCCAAAAAGGGAGCCCCCACGCCGCGCGCGCTTCGCGCGCTTGCTGCCCCCCGAGGGGGCTGCCCGCCCTTGAGGCGGCCCGGCGGGCGGGCGGCGGTTCTAGCGAGCAAACGCGCGCGGCGTGGGGGTTCCCTCTTCGGCCGGTGCGCGCATTGCACGCACCGTGCCGCAAGGAAACGAGCGGTCTGAATCGTTGGCGCGCACAAGCGGTGCGCGGCCCGTGCCGGGCGACCTACGAAGACGACAACCTGCAAAAAATCACAACGCTTCTTCGTCGCTCTCGCCCGTCCGAATCCGGATGGCTTGTTCGACCGGCGTGACGAAAATCTTGCCATCGCCGATCTTGCCCGTGCGAGCCGCCTTCACGACAGCCTCGATCGCCGCCTCGACCTGGTCGTCCGGCAGCACCACTTCCACGCGAATCTTCGGCAGGAAATCGACCACGTATTCCGCCCCGCGGTAAAGCTCGGTATGCCCTTTCTGGCGCCCGAACCCCTTGACCTCGGTCACGGTCAGCCCGCTGACGCCGACTTCGGCCAGGGCCTCGCGGACTTCGTCGAGCTTGAAGGGTTTGATAATGGCGGTGACTTGTTTCACGTTCGTCGTCCTGGTTTTTTGATCTGTTGCAACGCCCCGCCCCGGCAGCATGCCGGCAAGGCGCAATGATTAAGAGAATACCACCGGCCACCAGGCCCGCCACCCTGGCGCAGCCCCGCGTGCCTGCCGGGAAAACCCGGATGGGCCCGGCGCCCGGACCCGCCCGCATGCCGGACGCCTGTATACAGGACGCCTGTATGTCGGACGCCGGACGCCCCTAACGCCCGTATGCCGGACGTCCTGTCTAGGGCCTGTTCACACCAGAAGACGCCTCGTCCGGAATCCGGTCCGCGTCCCGCATCCACACCACCGACTCCGAATCGCTCGGCGCGCGCCAATCGCCGCGCGGCGACAGCGACCCGCCCGAGCCCACCTTCGGCGCGTTCGGCACGCAGGTGCGCTTGAACTGGCTGAGCCGGAAAAAGCGGTCCAGGAAGATCTTCAGGTTGCGCTTGATCGCCGCCAGGTCGTACTGGTTGCGTGCCACGTGGCCGCCTTCCGGCCAGGCCCCCGCGTCGCGGTCGCGCCACGCCGTCAGTGCCAGGAACGCCACCTTCGTCGGCGCGAAACCATAGCGCAGGATGTAGTACAGATTGAAGTCCTGCAGTTCATACGGACCGATCGTGTCTTCGCTTCTCTGGCCCGGCTTGCCATCGGCGCCGCCGGGCACCAGTTCGGGGCTTACGTCCGTGCCCAGCACGTCCAGCAGCACCGCGGCCCCGTCCGGCCCCAGGCGGCCGGATTCGGCCACCCAGCGCACCAGGTGCGTGATCAGCGTCTTGGGCACGCTGGCGTTCACGCTGTAGTGCGACATGTGGTCGCCCACGCCGTACGTGCACCAGCCCAGCGCCAGTTCGCTCAGGTCGCCCGTGCCGATCACGATCGCGTTATTGAAATTGGCGATGCGGAACAGATGGTTGGTGCGCTCGCCCGCCTGCACGTTCTCGAACGTGATGTCGTAGACCGGCTTGCCGTCGGCGTACGGATGCCCCAGATCCTTCAGCATCTGCAGGCAGCTGGGGCGGATATCGATCTCGGACGCGGTGCAACCCACCACCGCCATCAGCTGGCGCGCCTGTTGCAGCGTGCGGGTACTGGTGGCGAAGCCCGGCATGGTGATCGCCAGGATGTTGGACCGCGGCAAGCCCAGCGCGTCCATCGCCTGGGCGCAGACCAGCAGCGCATGCGTCGAATCCAGCCCGCCCGAAATCCCGATCACCACCTTGGACATGCCGCTGGCCGACAGCCGCTGCGTCAGCGCCTGCACCTGGATGTTGTAGACCTCCTTGCAACGGGCGTCGCGGCGCTGCGCGTCGGCCGGCACATACGGAAAGCGCGCCACGCGCCGTTCCAGCGGCAGCTCGGTGTCTTCCAGCGGCGGATTGACCGGCACCGGCACGCCGCGGAACTTGCGCACCTCGTCCTGGTGGCGCCGCACCGACTGGCCGAAGGTCGTCTGGCGCATGCGCTCGCGTGACAGGCGGTCCAGGTCGACATCAGAAAACAACAGATGCGATTCCGCCAGGAAACGCTCGGATTCGCCGAGCAATTCGCCATTTTCGTAGATCAGCGCCTGGCCGTCCCAGGCCAGGTCGGTCGACGATTCGCCGCGCCCGGCCGACGTATACATGTACGCCGACAGGCAGCGCGCCGACTGCTGCGCCACCAGTTGGTGACGGTATGCGGACTTGCCCACCACGATGTTGGAGGCCGACAGGTTCACCAGCACCGTCGCGCCCGCCAGCGCCGCGAACGAGGACGGCGGGATCGGCACCCAGACGTCTTCGCAGATCTCGACGTGGAACTGGAACAGCGGCAGCTTTTCCATCTGGAACACCAGTTCGGCGCCGAACGGCACGGTCTGGCCCAGCAGTTGGATGTCGGTCACGGCGGCGCAATCGGCCGCGCTGAACTGGCGCGCTTCGTAGAATTCGCCGTAGTTCGGCAGGTAGCTCTTGGGCACCACCCCCAGGATACGGCCGCCGGCCAGCACCACCGCGCAGTTGTACAGCTGGTGCGCCACCCGCAGCGGCGCCCCGACGATCAGGGCGATATCGAGTTCGGCCGTGGCCGTGGCCACCTGGTCCAGCGCGGCTTCGCAGGCGTCCAGCAGGGCCTTCTGGTGGAACAGGTCGTCGCAGGTGTAGGCCGACAGGCCCAGTTCGGGAAATGCCACCAGCACGGCGCCGCCCTGGGCAGCCTGCTGCGCCAGCGCGATGGTCTGCGCGGCATTGAAGGCCGGGTCCGCGACCCGGCACTCGGGCACGCCCACCGCCACGCGGGCGAAACCGTGGGAATACAGGTTGAAGAACGGGTTCGACATCGGGTTTCTATCGCCTAGGAATCCAAGTGGCGATTATCTCACGGCGTCCCCCGGGCAGCGGGGCGATTCCCCTATGGACGCCAGGCACATCCGCGGGGTGGCGCTGCCCAGGCAAGGCGCCCCACGCGCCTTGCCAGCCGTTGCAGGACTCAACCCGCCGGCGGCGGTGCCAGCCGGTCCGGCCCCTGGCGCGCGCCTTCGGCCGCCAGCGCGGCCTGGACCGCGCCGTCGCGCAGATAGCTGCCCATGGCACCGATGTCGGCGCCGGAGGGCTGCTGGTACAGACGCAGGCCCAGTTCCGGCAGGATCGCCAGCAGGTGATCGAAGATGTCACCCTGGATGCGTTCGTATTCGACCCAGGCGGTGACCGCGGTGAAGCAATAGACCTCGACCGGTATGCCATCGGCGGTGGGCTCCATCATGCGCACCATCATCGCCATGTCCTGGCGCACCTCGGCGTTCTGCTTCAGGAAAGCCAGGCCATAGGCCCGGAACGTGCCGATATTGGTCAGGCGGCGGCGGTTGGCCGGCACGCTGGCCAGCTCGCCCATGGTCTGGTTGGCCTGGGCGATGTCGTGGGTCTTGACCCGCAGATAGTCGTGCAGCAGGCGGAAACGCATCAGCCGCTGGGCTTCTTCGTCGGTCAGGAAACGCACGCTGCTGGCGTCGATGCGCAGCGTGCGCTTGATGCGCCGGCCGCCCGACTCGAACATGTGGCGGTAGTTGCGATAGCTTTCCGAGAACAGCTTGTAGGTGGGCACCGTGGTGACGGTGTTGTCCCAGTTCTGCACCTTGACCGTATGCAGGGCGATATCCTTGACGAAGCCGTCGGCGTTGGACTGCGGCATCTCGATCCAGTCGCCGATGCGCAGCATGTCGTTGCTGGTGAGTTGCGTGCTGGCCACCAGCGACAGCAAGGTGTCCTTGAACACCAGCAGCAACACCGCCGACAGCGCGCCCAGGCCCGAGATCATCCAAAGCGGCGACCGGTCGATCAGGATGGAAAGCACCAAAACGGTGCACACCGCCATCAGGATGAGTTTGCTGATCTGGATGTAGCCTTTGATGGACCGGGTCTGCGCCCGCGTGGTCGCCGAGTAGGTGTCCTGCCAGGCGCTCAGCACGCCGGAAAACGCCACGAACACGCAGATCCAGGCGCCGGCGTGGGCCAGGCGCCCCACCAGCGTGGCCGCTTTTTCCACGTGCGGCACCAGGTCGATACCGATCGACACCACCGCGAACGGCACCGCATACCAGAGGTTCTGGTATGCGCGGCGGCGTTGCAGCGCCTTGTCCCAGTCTTCGTGGCCGCTCACCACCAGCAGGCGATGGGCCAGCAGCAGCACCACCCGCGCGACCACCCACTGGACAAAAAGCGCCGTCAGGATCAGGACGCCGATGCCGACCAGCGTCTGGGCCCAGGCCTGATGCGGCATGTACGTATCAAGTTCGGTGGCCAGCTGTTCCCATTCCATGGGCATAGATCGTGTGCTCTCTTTATTGACGGTTGACGGCGGCGCGGAGCGAACCGGCCAGACCGCTGCCCCCAGGATACGCCCGGATGGCGCGCGGATACGACCCTGAATTATCCGACAAGTCGCGCGGCGGCAAAGTTTCCAGGCGCTACCGCGGCGCGTCCAGGGCCGGGACGGCGGCCCGCCCGGGCGCTGCGGCCTCCCCGCCCCGGCAAGTCCGGATTCGTCAGGCCCCCATGGCAGGCCCTATAATCCGGGCCATCATGGCAAACACTCCCTCCCCCGATCAAAACCAGTTCGCCAACAAGGCGCAGGCCTGGTCCGCCCGGTTCTCGGAACCGGTTTCCGAACTCGTCAAACGCTATACGGCGTCCGTGGATTTCGACAAGCGCCTGGCGCGCGTCGACATCCAGGGCTCGCTCGCGCATGCGGACATGCTGGCCGCCCAGGGCATCATCGGCGCCCAGGACCTGGCCGACATCCAGCGCGGCATGACCCAGATCCTGTCTGAAATCGAGGCCGGCAGCTTCCAGTGGCTGCTTGACCTGGAAGACGTCCACCTGAACATCGAAAAACGCCTGGTCGAGCTGGTCGGCGACGCGGGCAAGCGCCTGCACACCGGCCGTTCGCGCAACGACCAGGTCGCCACCGACATCCGCCTGTGGCTGCGCGGCGAAATCGACACGCTGCTCGATCTGCTGCGCCAATTGCGCCACGCGCTGGCCACGGTCGCGCTGGACAACGCCAGCACCATCATGCCGGGCTTCACCCACCTGCAAGTGGCCCAGCCCGTCACGTTCGGCCACCACCTGCTGGCCTACGCCGAAATGTTCGGCCGCGACGCCGAGCGCCTGGCCGACTGCCGCCGCCGCGTCAACCGCCTGCCGCTGGGCGCCGCCGCGCTGGCCGGCACGTCGTTCCCGATCGACCGCGAACGCGTCGCCAAGACGCTGGGCTTTGACGGCGTGTGCCGCAACTCGCTCGACGCCGTGTCCGACCGCGACTTCGCCATCGAATTCTGCGCCGCCGGCGCGCTGATCATGACGCACGTCTCGCGCCTGTCCGAAGAGCTGGTGCTCTGGATGAGCCCTCGCGTGGGCTTCATCGACCTGGCCGACCGCTTCTGCACCGGCAGCTCGATCATGCCGCAAAAGAAAAACCCCGACGTGCCCGAACTGGCCCGCGGCAAGACCGGCCGCGTCAACGGCAACCTGGTCGCCCTGCTCACCCTGATGAAAGGCCAGCCCCTGGCCTACAACAAGGACAACCAGGAAGACAAGGAAGGCCTGTTCGACACGGTCGACACCGTTCGCGACACGCTGACCATCTTCGCGGACATGGCCGCCGGCATCAAGGTCAAGGCCGACAACATGCGCGCCGCCGCCCTGCAGGGCTTCGCCACCGCCACCGACCTGGCCGACTACCTGGTCAAGCGCGGCGTGCCCTTCCGCGACGCCCACGAAGTGGTCGCCCACGCCGTGCGCGACTGCGAACAGCGCGGCTGCGACCTGGCCGACCTGTCGCTGGCCGAACTCAAGGCCTACCACGCCCAGATCGGCGACGACGTCCACCAGGTCCTGACCCTGGAAGGCTCCGTCGCGGCCCGCAAGCACGTGGGCGGCACCGCCCCCGAGCGCGTGGCCGAAGAAGCCCGCCGCGTACTGCAGGAAACCGCGGCCGAATAGGCCCCTTGCTGCGCCTGCATGGCAAAACGGCTCCGGCATTCCGGAGCCGTTTCTCATTGAAGACCGGTTAACGCATATCGGCGTGGCGCTCGCATCCCAAGCATCGGCGGCCCCCTTCCAGGTTCGTTATCATGGTCGCTTTCCGGCCCTTATTTCGCCCCATGCCCGCCTTGCGCTCGCCTGCCGCCACGCCGTTCGCACCCTCCCGTTTGCGCCTGTCTCTGCTGGCTGGCGCCTGCCTGCTGGCCTTGGCCGCCGGCCAGTTGGCCCAGGCGCAGACCGCGCGCAAGCCGTCGCCCTACGAGAATCTGCGTCCGCCGACGCCCGAAGCAATCGAGGCGCGCAAGGCCGAGGACGCGCGCCGGGGCGGGCCGGCCTTCCTGGCCAAGATCCAGACCCAGGCCGAATTCCAGCAACTGGCCCGCGTCTACAACGCCGGCACGCCGCTGGAAATGCCGCACGTGCTGTTCGTCATCGATCGCCAGCGCGGCAACCGCATCTATTACCTGGACACGCCGCGCTACGGCCTGCACGAGACCTTTGCGCGCGAACGCAAGCTCTTGCCCGGCAAGGACAAGGCCGCGCTGATCGCGCAGTACAAGGACCCGAACCGGCGCCTGCTGTTCGGCACGCTCAGCTGGCAACGCGACCTGCCCGGCTACACCTACGAATTCTGGGAAGGCGACCGCCTGACGCCCGAGCTGCTGAAACTGGCGGACGACACGGTCACCCAGAGCTTCTACGCGCCGATCCAGTTCAAGACCAATTCCACCTTGCATGAACAGACCGCCAGGAACGCCGGCGTGAAGTCCGTGACGCAGGAGGCCTTGCTGCGCGAGCAGCCCTTCCTGCCGCTGAATCCCGGTCAGGCCCGGGGCCGCCTGCGCATCGTGACCTCGGTGGACAACACGCCCGACCTGGCGCGCGACGACATCGTGGTGCTGGACGAGGTGCCGATCTGGCTGCCGCCCGTGGCCGGGCTGATCACGCAGCGGCCGTCCACGCTGCTGTCGCACGTCAACCTGCTGGCCAAGGGCTGGGGCGTGCCCAACGCCTACGTGCGCGACGCGGCCAAGACCCTGCGCCAGTACGACGGCCAGTGGGTGACGCTGACCGTCACCGGCAACGACTACCAGGTGCAGCCGGCCGAGCGCCCCGCCACTACGCCGTCCGGCACCCCGCCGCCCAAGGCGCAGGCGCTGCTGCCCAAGCCCGATCTGACCGTGCAGGCGCTCAAGCCGCTGGACGCCCTGGCCGTGCGTGACAGCCGCCATTGCGGCGTCAAGGCCGCCAACCTGGGCGCCCTGAAATCCGCCCTGCCCCCGGCCGCCAGCGTGCCGGACGGCTTCTGCATTCCGTTCGCACAGTACGCCGCGTTCATGCAGCAGCTGGGCGTCACCCGGCGCGTGGCGGCGCTGGAACAGCGCGCCGACTTCAAGACCGACGCCACCGTGCGCCGCCAGGAACTGGCCGCGCTGCGCCAGGACATCCAGCAGGCCCGCCCCGACCCGGCGCTGGTCGCGTCCTGGCAGGCGCGCTGGCAGAAGCAATTGCAGGGCCGCGGCGTGTTCGTGCGCAGCTCGTCCAATTCCGAAGACCTGCCGGGCTTCAGCGGCGCCGGGCTGTACACCACCGTGCCCAACGTGGTGCAGGCCGACGCACTGACGCAGGCCGTGCTGACCGTGTGGGCGTCGGTCTACAACTTCGAGGCCTACGAGGCGCGCCGCGCCGCCGGCATCGGCCCGGACGCGGTGGTGATGGCGGTGCTGGTGCAGCGGGCCGCGCCGTCCGACAGCTCGGGCGTGATGATCACGCGCGATCCGTTTGACGCCAGCCGGCGCTACGTGACCTATATCTCGGCCAAGCGCGGCCTGGGCATCAAGGTGGTCGAAGGCAAGCGCCAGGCCGAACAGGTGATGTATTCCAGCTGGTCCAAGGCGGTGCAGGTGCTCAGCAAGTCCGCCGAGGACACGCAACTGGTGGCCGACGCCGCCGGCGGCGTGCGCGAAGTGGCACTGACCGACACACGCCAGGTGCTGAATGACGCGTTGGTGGCCCGGCTGGCCGCCGTGGGACGGCAGATCAAGCAGCGGCTGGGCGGCGTGGACCAGGACATCGAATGGGCCGTCGTGGGCGACCAGCTCGTCATCCTGCAATCCCGGCCATACGTAGACGGACGCCGATAAAAAGTGCCGGCGTCAAGTCTTTCGTGCCCAACGCGCAAGGCCTGAAACCGTATATGGGACAGTAGGTTAGCTCATTTTCAGGCGACGTTGCAGGAGCTTGGCCGCGTGGACTAGGAGCCACATAAGCGCGTTGGGAGAGAAAGCCGCATCGCACTTTGCCTGACACCACATCCGCCAGCGCGGCGATAAATCCTTCTCCCTGCTTTTTGTCCTCATCCCTTGGTGGTCAGGATTGCATTGGCTCCCACAGTCATGCCCCCGGCTTCGCGGCCTTGGGCGAACACGCTCTCGATAGTTGTACATTCATGCGCGGCATGGATGGTTCTAGCCCTGCCTTGTCCAACCGGCGTCGCAAGCATAGGTTGAAGGCGCGCTGGACTTCCCATTGCCGCAGCGGCGCCGTCTTGAAGCGGAAGCGAAGTATGGCCTGGCCGCTGTCGAAGCTTTCCACTCCTTGCAGTTCTATGGAGGACCATAGGAAGGGATAGATCGTCGAGTCTGTTCGCAACTCCATCGCAACGTCACGCACCAATACAACAGCATCGTCGATCGGCATGGCGGCCGGTACCGGCCAGCGGAACATGGCGTAGCCGAACTCGCGAGAGTAATTCTTGATGGTCTTGATCGCACTGAACGGAATCGTGTGTACGACGCCATCCAGGTCTCGCAGGCGTACCGTACGTATGGTCAGGCTTTCGACCGTGCCAAGGTGATTTCCGACATCTACGTAATCGTCGATCGTCAGGGAATTTTCGATGATGATGAATAGGCCCGTAATCAGGTCGGCCACCAACGATTGTGCGCCGAAGCCAATGGCCAAGCCGATGACGCCGGCCCCGGCCAACAGCGGCGTGACATTCATGCCCATATTGGCTAGTGCGACGATTGCAGCAATCACAAAGATAGTGATGAACAACACGTTCCGAATCAGCGGCAACATCGTTAGCGCGCGAACGTTGACACGGTTCTTTCCGCCTGTGCCGAGGCTGTGCTGCAGCGCGGTGTCCGTCAGAATCCAGACCAGCCACGCTATCAGCAGGATGCCCACGAAGCTCACCATTTTGGGGCCAATTTGCGATTCGCTGTTTTCCATGAAACTGAGCAACGAAAGGCCCAGCACACGCGCGCCGATTTCCAGGAACACCAACAGGTTGCCAAACCAAAGCAGGGTGTAGCCGAAGTACCTGAGCTGCCCCAGGTAAGCGGTACGCCGATTCCTACCGCGGCTGGAGTGCAAATAAGCGCGACGGATGACGCCGCTGACAGCCATCCCGGCGATCGCCACCAAAGCGCACAATAAGGCCCGGCGTATGACTTGGTCGCTGTCGTCGGCAGTGGCCAGAGTGGTGAACAGCGATATGCCTACCAGGATCAGAAATGGGATGAACCATAGCGATCCCACTAGTCGCAGCAGTTTATGCAGCCCTTGACCATTGGCGCGGCGCTCCCTAGGTTGGTTGCGGATCAAGTGGGAAACCGGCCGACGAAACCGCAGGATGAACAACGCGCTCAACGTGGCTGCGGCCACGTTGGCAAACAGCCCGGCGAACTGTGCCACGCCCTGCCCGAACACGCTCGTCACTTCCGGATCGTGCAGGGCGTCACCTAGTGCGGCCAGGCTGCCGACCAGCCAAAGCGGGACAGCAGCCCGCCGGAGCACGATGTCTAGCGCCTGCCTGCGGTGCGGGCCGTCAAGCAGGGTCAACGCGATCAGGCAGAGCGACGAGAACAGCGCACCAGCCAACAAGACGTAGGCGAGCACAAGAGCCCCGAGTTGGCCCAGAGAATCTGGCGCCATAACGGAAAGATAGAGCGTGATCACGAAGGCGATGACCCAGGGCGCCAACCTCCGGGCAGCCAGCCACAGTAGTTGACGAGGCCCCGCGTGGCTGGGCGAAGCGTCCGCCGGGGGCTGTAGCTGCTTGAAGTGTCGGCCCAGCCAGCGCAGGACCGCCGCCAAGCCGGCCCAGATCGCCATGACGAGCAAGAAATCGGCAACCACCGTGGGCCACTCGTGCCATGCGGGCATGCCGGTGTCGAACTCGGCACGCGCCCGTCGGTACAGCATGGCCCAGCGGGTCAGTGGGCCCTCAGGGCCGTCCAGGCGCTTTTCCAGGTTTTCGGCGGCGTCCCGGATGAGGGCGAGAATTCCGCCTTTCTCGTTTTCCGGATTCCTTTGAGTCGCATCGCGTAGCTGCTTCAGCTGATTCAGAAGATCCGTGCGTTGCTTTTCGTTTTCCAGCGTCTGGATAACTTGGTCCAGGGACTGGTTGAGTCGCACGTCGTCGACCGGCTTGCTGGCGCTCGATCCGATCAGGCCGGGAAGCGCGGCTGACGCGGCAGGGGCTAAACCCAGGCTCAACACAAAAACTATCAGAGGCAGGCACAGGCGAAAAAAAGGCAAGGTTACTGCTCGCAAGATCGCTTCCCTGATAGGAGATACGGGTATGTTGTTTTAGAGGAGTCCCACGTGGCAAATGCAATGGCCATTAGCACGCCGACGGCAAGCAGTGTTACCGCACAGTCGCAGAACTACACGGCAGCGCTGACCCCGATACTGGTAGCCAACTGGCAATGACGGATGGTCGCGCTCTGCATACCAAGGCTGTTCACTCGCAGCAAGAGGGCTCCCGGCGACCTATTCTTCCTTGGCCACTCCCAGCAGGCCGCGAGCAGCAAGGTTCGCCATCAATTGGCTCAGCCCGAACGTCCAAGGGCGGATGTGGTCGCAACGGTTAACGGTATTGATCAGCTTGCCAAGCCGATCATTGGCGATGCAGACTTCGTCGCCCTGATGATGAGTGAAGCCGCCGCCAGGTTCGTCACGATCCTTTGTAGGCGCGAACAAGGTACCCAGAAACAGCATGAAACCGTCTGGGTACTGGTGATATTCCCCGCTGGTCTGGCGGACCAGATCGAGTGGGTCGCGACTGATATGTGCGAGAGAGCTTTGATCACGCAATACAAATCCGTCTACGCCACGGACCTCCAGCAAAACAGTCAGTCTGTACAAGTCGTCCAGAGTAAAACTCTGATCGAATAGGCGGATGAAGGGGCCAATCGCGCAGGAAGCGTTGTTGTCCTTGGCCTTGCCCAGCAACAACGCGCTGCGACCCTCGAAATCCCGCAGATTAATGTCGTTGCCCAGCGCCGCGCCAAGCACACAACCTCGGCTGTTTACTGCCAGCACGACTTCCGGTTCTGGATTGTTCCATTTCGAACTGGGATGAATACCAACCTCCGCCCCGAAACCGACGGCCGACAGCACTGGTGCCTTGGTGAAGATTTCGGCGTCGGGGCCGATACCTACTTCCAGGTATTGCGACCAAACCCCCTGGCTGATAAGCAACTCCTTGAGTTCCCGGGCCTTGGCCGTGCCCGGCTTGATGCTGGCGAGCGAACCGCCGAGCTGTTTCATCACCCATCGACGTACTGTTTCGGCGCGAGCCGGATCGCCCCGGGTTTGTTCTTCAATTACGCGCTCCAGCATACTGGCGGCGAAGGTTACGCCAGCAGCCTTGATGACCTGTAGATCGCAGGGAGCCAGTAAATGGATGCTATCAGGAGAATCTTCGGCGCTCAGATCGCTGACACCGCACAGACGCCGACCAGCTGTGGAACGTACCAGTCCGACGGGATCCTCCATCTCGAGCAAACCGCTCATTGTGGCGACCGTCCCGCTCAAATCGAATACGCCATCCTTGCGTAGCGCCACCACGCAGGGTCCGCCGCCAGGTCCGGCAGAGGGACTCCAGACTCGTCCCACCAGCGTCCCCTTGAAGCCGTCGTCGGGTGTCCATTCAGGACGGGATCGGGTATTGGAAGCAGGCATCGCTAGTCCTTGGCATAGGTAATGCGGAATGCGTCCCGCGCATGATGACAGTGCAGCGTGGAAAAGACAGCAAAGAATTCCACGGATGAGTCATCATAATGTTCCCGAAATCATTCGAGAAATAACTATTCTTGATTGTTCGATAACGATTACTGATCGTGTGACATGCCTAGAGTTTCACCCTGGCGCCGCAGGTGCCAGAGCCGCGAGCCATCGTTGAAAGTCAGCGCTGAGTTCGCCGGTGAATCCAGCAAGGAGAGGGAAGAGGTTGAGACCCTCAACGCCTGACTTCGCACCTGTCCAGCACTAGGCAGGCGCGAGCACGGTCTCCCTGCACAGCAACTCCAGCACATTCTTCAATGCAGACGAATGGCTGTTGCGCTTGCGAGTAATGATTCCCAGAGGCGGCATCGACAACGGCAACGCGACGGGAAGTATCTTCAGCATACGAAAGCGCGCGTAGTGTTGCGCCACCGCCGATGGCAGCACCGAAACCATATCGCTCTTCTCCAGGAGAGCTGTGGCCACGAGAATCGACGCGGATTCGACAACGTCGGGCGCATGGACCAGACCAGCATCCATCAGCGCCTGATCCACGCGCCTGCGCATCGGGCTACCAGTGGGGTGCAGTACCCAGGCGCAGTCCCGCAGTTGGCTCAAGGCCAGGCGGCGCTTGGTCGCCAACGGATGGCCGGGGCGCGCGACGATGCTCATCGGCTCGCCGCCCAGCAATTGCACGTCCAGGCCCTCGTCGACGAAATGGTCGGGAAGGCGACCAAGGACCACATCCAGATCATCTCGCAGCAACATGGGAAGCAGCAGGTCGCTGGTATCCACCAGCAAGGATATTCGCAATCGGGGGAACGCAAGCTTGCAGCGAGCCACGGCCGGTACCAGCAACGACGGAACCGCGCCGCTGACGCTTCCCATGCGAATCAGGCCGGTCGCGCCTTCAGCGAAGGCCGCCATCTCCTCGCGCGCATGGTCGAAGTTATGGAGGATGCCGCGCGCGTAACGGATCATCGTTTCCCCGAACGCCGTGGGCGACAGGCCGCGCGCGTGGCGAACGAAGAGCAGCACGCCGAGACCATCCTCCAGCTGACGCAGCAAATTGGTGGCGGCAGGCTGCGTGACGTGGATGGCCTTGGCGGCCCGATGCAGGTTGCCGTGCTTTTCCAGGGCATCCAGCAACATCACTTGCTGGCTCTTCAAGCGCAGACGCCTGAACACGTCCTGGGATTCGAGCAGACTGTGGGCCATGAGCAAGCGATCAAGGTTCGTTATCAATGGATCAGGAATATCTATTTTTACTATACCCGTGGAAAATCTACGATGTGTCTATCCATTGACCCTTTGCCCTGCTTGCCATGTCCACTCTCATTAAACGCCTTTCCGTGCGGGACATCCGCTTCCCCACGTCTCGCTCGCTCGACGGCTCCGATGCGATGAACGCCGCGCCCGACTACTCCGCGACCTATGTGGTGCTGCATACCGACCGTTCGGACCTGGAGGGTCATGGTCTGACATTCACCATCGGACGCGGCAACGAGTTGTGCGTAGCCGCAGTGAAATCGCTCCAGGCTTTCGTCGAGGGCCGCAAGCTCGAAGAGATCACCGCCGATATGGGTGCGTTCTGGCGCCAGATCACGACAGAGGACAGCCAGCTACGCTGGGTCGGCCCTGACAAGGGTGTGATCCATCTGGCAACGGCCGCCATCGTCAACGCGGTGTGGGACCTTTGGGGAAAATCCGTCGGCAAGCCGGTGTGGAAGCTTCTGGCGGACATGAGTCCGGAAGACTTGGTGCGCTGCCTGGACTTTCGCTTCGTGATGGACGCCCTGACGCCTGAGGAGGCGATCGCGCTATTGCGCCGCCGACTGCCAACACGCGGCGCGCGCGAACGCGAAATGCTGGAGCTCGGCTATCCGGCTTACACCACCTCGGCGGGTTGGCTGGGCTATCCGGAAGAGAAAGTGCGGCGCCTGGCGAGAGAGGCAATAGCCGAAGGCTGGACGCATTTCAAGCAGAAAGTCGGTGGAAATATCGAAGAGGACATCCGCCGCGCAACGATCCTGCGCGAAGAAATCGGCTGGGAACGCACGCTCATGATGGATGCGAACCAGGTGTGGGAGGTGGATGAGGCCATTCACAACATGCGACGCCTGGCGGCCTTCGAACCCTGGTGGATCGAGGAACCCACCAGCCCTGACGACATACTTGGGCATGCCGCTATCCGCCGGCGCGTAGCACCCATCGGCGTCGCCACGGGCGAGCACTGCCACAATCGCGTGATGTTCAAGCAATTGCTGCAGGCCGGCGCAATCGACTTCTGCCAGGTCGACGCTGCGCGCCTGGGCGGGCTGAACGAAGTGCTGGTAGTGCTATTGATGGCGGCCAAGTTTGGTGTTCCGGTATGCCCGCACGCGGGCGGCGTGGGCCTGTGCGAGTACGTACAGCATATCGCGCTGTTCGACTATATCGGTGTCTCCGCCTCTCTCGACCGCCGCGTATTGGAGTATGTGGACCACTTGCACGAACACTTCCTCGATCCGGTCGTCATTCGCGGTGGTCGATACATGCCCCCCAAGCGGCCCGGCTACAGCATCGAGCTCTACCCGAAAACGCTAGCGGCCCACGAGTTTCCGAACGGCGCCGTTTGGGCGTGACCCCTGGCCTGCCCCCCCGGCTGACACCCGATATCCGCGGTCTCCGATGCCGCCTTTTTGGAAGGCCCCTCATGATACCCAACGCTTCGCGCAAGCCGCGCATTGCAGTCGTCCTGGGAGACCCGGCGGGCATTGGCCCCGAACTGGTCGCGCGGCTGCTGGCTCAGCCCGAAACCACCACGCGCGCCGATCTACTTGTGATCGCCGATCCGGACGAACTGCGGCGCGGCATGGATGTCGCTGGACAACATACTCCTTGCTGCGAAATCGAATCGCTCGCCCATCTCGACCTCCGCGAGCAGAGCGCGACAGGCCGCCCCGTCATATTGCCCTTTCTCGGAACCAATCCGGCTGGCTTTGTCCGCGGGGTCAGCACAGCGGAAGGTGGACGCTACAGCCTGCGGACACTGGGTCTGGCCCTGGACGCCGTAAGCCAGGGACATGCGGATGCCATCCTGTTCGCTCCGCTCAATAAGCATTCATTGCATCTGGGCGGAATGGAAACCAGCGATGAACTGCATTGGTTTGCGCAGCAGATCCGGCATGAAGAGCCCGTATGTGAGTTCAACGTCTTGGACAGGCTCTGGACTTCCCGCGTCACCTCTCATATTCCGCTGCGCGATGTCGCGCGGCAGGTCACCGTCGAAGGAGTCATTCGCGCCATCCAGCTGATTCATCGGGCAATGGTCGATTCAGGCATTGAACAACCGCGTATCGCTGTCTGCGGATTGAATCCACACAATGGCGACAACGGCTCCTTCGGCCGCGAAGAGCTCGATGTGATCGGGCCGGCCGTCGCGGTCGCGCGCGCCAGCGGCCTGCCGGTGTCCGGCCCCTTTCCGGCAGATACCATTTTCCTCAAGGTCCAACCGGATGCGCCCGAGTACGACGGGGTGGTGACCATGTACCACGACCAGGGGCAGATTGCGATGAAGCTGATGGGCTTTTCGCGCGGGGTTACCGTGCAGGGCGGCCTGCCCATTCCCATCGTCACGCCAGCCCACGGCACCGCTTTCGATATCGCGGGCCAGGGCCGGGCCAATCCGGACGCGACCATCCGGGCGTTCCAGCTTGCCTGTCGCATGGCGTTGGCGTCGATCCGGCAAGGCACACCCCCCCCTAGTGCCGCGTTGGGGCGACAGCCGGGCCAAGACTCAGAGACAGGAAAAGGAGACAGACAATGACAACAGGACCGACCGATGCGATGGTCGTACCGGCCCGCGCGCGGCAATACAACACGATATCGGGATGGGCATCGGTCCTGTCGCTATGCATGGCATGTCTGTTTCCCGGCAACGTGTTGGCGCAGGATGCCTACCCGTCCAAGCCGATACGCCTGTTGGTGGGCGCATCCGCCGGAGGCGGCAGCGATCTCCTGGCGCGCATTCTGGCCGAACGCTGGTCGCAGTCGATCGGACAGCCCGTCATTGTGGAGAACCGTCCGGGGGCCGCCAATACGCTGGCGGGCGCCGCGGTGGCAAAGGCGCCCGCCGATGGGTACACCTTGCTGCTTGCCACCAATACAGGGCAGTCCATCGCGCCGGCCATGATCAAGCTGCCATTCGATCCGAACAAGGACCTCCAGCCCATCGGGATGGTGATCGAGGTCCCGCAGCTCTTGATCGTCGGCCCGAAGGAAAAGGCGCGCGGCATGGCGGAGCTGATCTCTGAGATAAAGGCACGGCCGCAAGCCTTTAACTACGCGTCCTCCGGCGTGGGTAGCACACAGCATCTGGCGGGCGCCGTATTGGCAATTGCCGCAGACCTGAAGATGAGCCACGTGCCTTACAAGGGCAGCAGCGCGGCATACCCGGACCTGATCAGCGGCCAGGTTCAGCTCATGATCGACACGTCCTCCTCGGCTATCGCTCATATTCGGACGGGAAAACTGAGAGCCCTGGCTATCACCACGCCGACGCGCTCACTGCAATTCCCGGATGTCCCCACCATGCGGGAAGCAGGCTATACCGACGTCGACATCACCACCTGGTACGGTCTGTACGCGCCAACGGGCACGCCCAAACCCATTCTCGACGGCCTGTACCGCGAACTGCAAAAAGCCCTTGATGATCCAGCGACCCGCGAGCGCCTGCGGAGCATGGGTGGAGAGATTCCCTCGCTGTCGCGCCAGCAGTTCGTCGAGCTCAATCGCGCTGAGGCCGATCGCTACGGAAAACTGGTGCGCGCGTTGGGCGTGAAGGCCGACTAGGGAACGGCCATGACGACAAGAATAGACAGTGCCATCCGGCCTGACCCATCCCCCCTCGCGCAGATTCCAAGGAAACGCTGGATTCGGGTTATTCCGCCATTGCTGCTGACCTGCGTCATTTCGTACATGGACCGCGTGGTCATTGCGTTCGCATTGCCCGGTGGCATGAGCGCCGACCTTGCCCTGGGGGCAGGCATGGCAGGCCTTGCGGGCGGGATATTCTTCGTCGGCTACCTGTTTCTTCAGATCCCGGGTGGCCGCCTCGCGGCACGGGGCGGCGGCAAGCGATTCATCGCATGGTCTCTGGTGGCTTGGGCGGTATTGTCCCTATTGACCGGCTTGGTCACCCAGACATGGGAATTGCTGGTCTTGCGCTTTCTGCTCGGCGTCGCGGAAGGCGGCCTGCTACCCGTCGTGCTGACAATGGTCGGCAATTGGTTTCCTGACCACGAACGCGGACGCGCGAACTCGCTGGTGATCATGTTCGTGCCTTTGGCCGGGGTCCTGACAGCACCGATTTCGGGCTTCGTGCTGGCGGCTTATGACTGGCGCATGCTGTTCTACGCGGCGGGAATCCTGTCACTCCTATGCCTGGTGGTATGGCTCTGGTTCGCCGACGATGGACCGGAAAACGCGCGCGGATTATCGACCGTCGAGCGTGATTACATCCTCGGCGCCTTGCGCGCCGAGCGTGAAACCGCTCGCCAGGCGGGAGCCGCCACGACTTCGCTGACCGCATTGTTGCGCGACACGGTGGCATGGCGGCTGATTGCCATCTATTTTCTTTATCAGGTCGGCATATATGGCTTCACGCTTTGGCTGCCGACGCTACTGAAGAATCTGACACAGGGCGGCATGGGACAGGTTGGCCTGTTGTCCGCATTGCCTTTCGTTGGCGCGATGGCCGGCATGCTGGCAATTTCATGGCTGTCCGACAGAACGCGTCTGCGACGGCTCTTCATTGCCGTGCCGCTGCTGGGCTTCGGAATGAGCTTGCTGCTGTCGGTGCAATTCCAATCCGAGGTATGGGCGGCCTACTTCTGGCTCGTCATCGCCGGAGTCTTCATGCAGGCCGCCGCCGGGATTTTCTGGACCATACCCTCAAAGTTGTGCAGCCAGGAAACCGCTGGCGGCGCGCGCGGACTCATCAATGCGCTGGGCAACCTTGGCGGATTCTGCGGGCCTTATGCCGTGGGGGTATTGACGCAGCACTACGGATCTTCGATGGGCGTCTACAGCCTGGTCGGGGCGCTGCTTCTGGCGGGGCTGCTGGCGCTGATGCTGCCCGGCAAGTGTGACCGCTCATGAAGAAGAACGCCGTTCCGCGCCTGCCAAGGATGATCGTCGACGCCCACCATCATCTATGGGAGCTGGGTACGGGTGCCCATTATCCATGGCTGCAAGATGGATACGACCCGGAGCGGGCCTGGTTCGGCGAATACCCTACGTTGTGTCGGGATTTCCCCATCGAAGCCTACCGCGCGCGCTGCTCCGGCTTCATGGTGACGGCGAGCGTGCACGTGGAGGCCGAACGCGCGCATGCCCAGGCGATCGACGAAACTCGGTGGCTGCATGAGGTCGCGGCGCGGGATGGGCTGCCGTCCGTGGTAGTCGCATGGACAGATCTGCTGGCGCCAGACGCCGCGCGGCGCGTTGACGAGCAAGCCGCATGGCCGCGCGTGCGTGGCATCCGGTTCAAGCCGCATGTAACGAATGCTCCAGGAAAGAAAAGCAGCAACGGCATTGCCGGCACATTGCTCGATCCGCGCTGGCCGGTGGCATTGGATCTGCTAAAGGCGAAGAATCTCTGTTGGGACCTGCGGGTCCCCTTTTGGCATCTGGAAGAGGCAGCGGCCATGTTGGCCCATGCGCCGCGGATCTCCGTCGTGCTGGAGCACGCCGGCCTGCCATGGGACCGATCAAATGATGGGCTGGCGATGTGGCGGCGGGGTATGGAGGCGCTGGCCGCCCATTCGAATGTGACGGTCAAACTGTCCGAGTTCGGATTGCGCGCCACGGCCTGGAACGAGGCGGAGAATCAGGGCATTGTTCACGATACGATCTCCATTTTCGGCTGGCAGCGCTGTATGTTCGGCAGCAACTTGCCGGTTGCCAACCTGCGCATCGGGTTCCCTGCGCTGATACGCATGATCGCCGGGGCCCTCGCGCATCTAAGTGAGAGCGAGCAACAGGGCATATGGCATGACAATGCCCTGCGTGTATATCGGATTGCAGACGTACCACGGAAGTGAAGACGTATCCAGGCCTTCGCTCGGGCGGTCCAGATGCTAATCCAGCCGATACCCGGTTCACCCGATGCTCATAATTTTATTTTTGAACTTTCTGGGGCCGGATTATCCCTCGTATGTCGCTTTTCCTGAATTTGTAGAATGACGCGATCAATTGAAATCAAAGAGACACGCAGCCAGGGCCTCTCACTGGCGTTGCCCAGTTGCCGGTCCAGCTAGGGCCGATGATCAGAGAACATCCGGTGAGGCATGCCTCGTACACACGCGCTCGAAGAGCTGCAAGAAACCGCGCGCCTGTAGCTGGTGAGCCGGACGCCGCCGCGCTGGACGGACCGTGCGCCGTGTTCTGCGCCCTTTGATATGCACTTCTCGTGCCCAAAACTGCCGATCATGCATATGTGCGGCGCGGCACAAGACCCTGGAGACATCAATGACTCGATGGACATGGTCTCAAAGACTGCCGCCAGCAGTACAGCGCAGGATCCCGAGACCGGGGCCACCGCGCGTGCCTGTGCTAAGGTATTCTCGCGCCTGATCCCCTTCCTGATGCTTTGCTACCTGATCGCCTACTTGGATCGCGTCAATGTCGGCTTCGCAAGCTACAAGTATCGCAGGATCTCGGCTTCAGCGAGGCGGTTTTCGGTCTGGGCGCGGGTGTATTCTTGCTGGGCTACTTCCTATTCGAGGCGCCCAGTAACCTGCTCATGCATCGCATCGGCGCCCGCATCTGGATTGCGCGCATCATGATCACCTGGGGCATCCTGTCTGCCATGTTCATGTTCGTCGAAACGCAGAGCCATTCGCTGCGCGCAGTCTTCGCCGACAAGCGTGTTTGGTGGATGTGCCTGATCTATTTCACCTTCGTGGCTGGCCAGTATGGGCTGACCTTCTGGATGCCCACGCTGATCAAGTCCACCGGTGTGACCGGCGCGTTCAAGATCGGCCTGCTCAGCGCCATTCCGTTCCTGTGCGCCATCGTAGCAATGAACCTGCTGGGCCACAGCGCCGACCACCGTCTCAAGCGGCGCTGGCATTTGATCGTGCCGGCCATAACAGGGGCTCGGTGTCTTTACGGCATTGCCGGCCGCGCCGCAGCCGGAGCAGCCGTCTCCAGCAACCCATCTGGAGCTGGATTTTTCCCGGCGTGGTACGCCGACGGACAATGCGATGGTGGAAAGCTTCAACGGCCGACTGCGGCAGGAGTGTCTGAACGAGCATTGGTTCTTGTCGCTGGCCGATGCAAGGGGCAAAATCGAAGCGTGGCGGCGTTTCTATAACGAGGAGCGCCCCCACAGTGCAATGGCATGAAAAACCCTTGCGGAATTCGCCCGAGAACACGGGTCCCAAGCGAATTCCCTGGCGCCAAAGGAGGACGAAATCTCTATCGGCTGATGGCCCTGCTATTGGGGGTGGGTCACATGGAACCCGGTGTGATTCAATGTACATTCCCCGGCACGGCGCCAGTTAAAGGCGTTGCCTGTAAGGGTCGAAACTGAGGGGTACTGGCAGACCTGCTTTTCCTTTTGAACATGGACGTTCAGAGGAAGACTGAAGCCGTGGAAGAGCCCCTCCCAAAGCAGCACGGGAAGCGAGGTAGCGAGTGCGTACTTGTACGTAAGGTCCTGCACCTCCGGTGTCTGCGCGTGGTCATCCACCCAACGGTTCAGAGCGCCGATAAGATCGAAGTCAGGCACATATCCGAAGCCGTGATCGAATCCGGGGATGTGGTAATAACGGGCGAATTCATCCCACTCAGGTGTTTGCGCCACGAACCGTTGCCAGTACAGGTCGGTCTTGCTCGCGGGTACAATCTTGTCGCTCGTGCCCTGCACGATCAACAGCTTCCCACCCGCGGCACCAAACTCTGTCAAGTTCGCCGGAGGTTGCCAGGTGAGCTCGACCACGCGGCAAAAGTTGTCCAGCTTTTCATCCTGGGTTCCTCCAGGTACCGTCGCCTCGACAAGCTTCTTAAACTGTTCTGAATCGGTAGCCAGACCTGTGCATCCTTCGCCAGTCGCGGCACCTGCCGTAACATCCCAGGCGGGCGCCACCGCAATAGCACCGTTGTAGTCGACGCCAAACAGCGAGATCGCCTTGAGCGCCTCTCGCCCTCCAGTGGAGACACCCACGAAGTAGGTGCGCGTTGGCCGCGCAAGGGACAGCTGCTTGACGATGGCTGTGGCCACGTCACGCACTCGCTTGATATGCTCCCCGGCAAAATTCCTTACTTCGATCTGCTGATCCACGGTGTATCCAGGCGCAGGCGGCTTGACAAAGGCCAGCGACGTACGCTTGCCCCGATGCCCTGAATCGCTGGTCACCAACGCATAACCATTGGCCAGGGGTGCCTTTCCTCCCGACCAAAAATTCAAGTTCTGCAGGACCGTCCCCAGATCAAACAGCTCACCGTTGAACGCCCCGCCCCCGAACTGGATCAGTTTTCCCTTGGATAAACCGTTCCAGTTCAGCGGAACGAGCAGCTGGAAGCTGATGTTGGATACCTTGTTTTCTCTATCTGCAACCGCCGGGTCCCTGCTGATCTCGGGAAGGATCACGCCGACGATGTCACAGGCCGGTATCGAATCCACTTCAACTCTGCGGGCGGACGTGACGTAGGCGCCACCGGTCCTGAGTAGCCGGGGCGACGAGCCATCTACTTTAGCGATCGTCGTTTCAGGCAGGAACGCGAATTGCCCTCCCACGCCAACACCGCTGCTACCCAGAATGTCCTGGGCACTGAATTTGACCTTGTTCGGGTCAGCATTGGATCGACGATCCATGGCAACAGCAGGGGAGATTCCTGCAGTCGCCGATCGGCCAAGGTCGTCACAGGCTTGCCCTAGGTTCGAAGCTACTACCTGATCAAATGATTGGCATCCAGTGAGTACTGCCACTGCCAGTATTCCAGCCACAACGTAAGCTTTCATACACTTCTCCGTAAACTACATAGTCCGTCCTGAATAACTCAGATCTCAGGCGCACGCAGGCCGGTTCTCGACTGGAGCAGCGATCAATGCGGTGATGAGCGCCTGGATCGACAGCCCGAGTCGAGCGCAACAAAGCCACAGCGCGGCCAGGATCAGGCGGATGTTGTGCCCTGCGCCGCACATCACCGCATGCAGTGCATCGCCCAAGGCGGGGGTGTCTGAATCTCCGTGTTCGAGGCGTCGTCATCCTACGCGAAGGTCCTGAAGCGCCGTCCCGACCATAGTGCATCGGTCATGAAGTCGCAGCTTCACCCCTGGATGGTCGAGAAGCTCAGGATGACGAGACCGATCAGCACCGTCATGGCTGGCGGCGCGCCGTCGTGCCGCGATGGATACGCAGCGTTTCCTGATAGGCGTCGAGCATGAGGTCCAGGCTGTGCTCCCAGCTGTACATCTCGCGCACGCGCTGGCGGCCGGCCGTGCCCATGGTGGCGCGCAATTGCGGGTTCAGGACCAGGGTTTCCAGCCGCTGCGAGGCGGCGTCGGCGTCGTCAATAGGCACGACAAAGCCTGTCACGCCATCGAGCACGACCTCTGCCGGCCCATCGGCGTCCGACACCACGACAGGCAATCCGCTCGAACAGGCCTCGAGGATGGCGACGCCGAAGCTGTCGCGGCGGCTCAGGGCGACGTAGATATCCAGCTCATCCAGCGCAGCCGGCACGTCGCTGTGCGGTATCTGTCCCTTGAGTTTGACGCAGTCGTTCAGACCCAGGTTCGCCGCCATGTCCGTCAGCATCGGCCGCTGGCTGCCGCCGCCATAAATGCGCAGCATCAGGCGTGACGCCAGATCGCCATTGCTGGCGGCCAGGCGGGTCTTGAGTTTGGCGAATGCGTGGATCAACGTGTCGATTCCATAAAGCGCTTCCAGTGTCTTTACGGTGCCTATGACGATACGGTCGGATGGGCACCGTACGATTCGCGGCGAAAACTGATGTTCGTCGATACCGAATGGCGTGACGAAAACAGGCTTCTCGGACAGCGCCCGCATTTTAGTCGCCATTGCATGGCTTGTAGCGCCCAGCACGGTCGCGCGGTTCAGGTTCTTGCTGAGCACGCGATGGTGCCAGCAGCTCTTTTCCGGGAAATCGTAGATATCGCTGCCCCACGCAGACAGCAGATTCGGCGTGAACCCGGACCGGCGGGCCAGCAGGCCATAGCCGGTCGCATAGTGGGTATTGAGCAGATCAGGTTGAATCCGCGAGAGCAGCCGGCGCGCACGCCGGTCAGCCAACAGATAACCGAAAGGGGCACCGTAAGGCAGCTGGTATTGCCGCACCGTGGGTGCGATGTCGGCTGACGGCGGGTCGAGCGAGAGCAGGTGGACATCGTGTCCGCGCTCGCTCAGGCCGTTGGCCCATCGCACGGTATGGATGCTCCGGTTCGCGCCCAGCAGGGCGACCCTTAGCGGGCGGGACACGACCGGCAATGACAAAGAATGCGTGGAAGCAGGCAATTTTCTCTCAGATTTTATGCATTACACATATCAATTCGCAAAGTTCCCCACTCTTCAAGACTTTGCATACCCTGCCCTCAGCATTTCGGGTGTTGTCATTTTCTATAGAAAACATCTGTATCACGTCTCTGCATGTTGAATCTTCAAACAAATGTCAGCATCTGTTGTTGACGTGCCCCCGGAGTATCCGTACAGGTCAAAACTAGAGGCAAGGCTACTTCTCAACACCCCGCCCGGGGCGAGGAGGAGCCATGAAGCGGTCGAGATTTACCGAAGAGCAGATCGCCTACGGACTGCGACTGGTAGATAGCGGCGCATCGTCGCCTGATCTGACGCTGGACAAGCAGATCCTGCAGGAGGTGGTGCGAAAAAAAGTCTGAAAGCCGCCACACGGCGCGAGCTGGCGGCTTGGACGCACGAGCGCTTCCAGATCAGCGTGCAGCGCGCTTGCGCATTGGCATTGCTGCAACGGTCGACCTGGTACGCCAAGAGTCATGCGCGAGACCAAAGTGCGCTACGCCAGCGCATTCGCGACATCGCCCTGAGTCGTCCGAGGTTTGGCTACCGACGTGTGTTAGTGATGCTGCAACGCGAAGGCTGGGACGTAGGCAAGAAACACGTCTATCGTCTCTATAGCCTGGAAGGCCTGCAATTGCGGATGAAGGTCAAGCGCCGTAAACGCAGTGCGCTACTTCGGGGCAAGCCGTCGGTGCCGACCGGGCCGAACCAGCACTGGAGCATGGATTTTGTTCATGATCAGATGCTAGACGGACGCAGCGTTCGCATCTTGACCGTCATTGATCAATGGAGTCGCGAGAGCGTCTGCCTAGAGGCCAACTTTCGGCAGACTGGCCGGTCCGTTGGCCAGGCGCTGGACCGGTCTGCGGTTCCGCGCGGCTGGCCCAAGGCAATCACCGTGGATAACGGAACGGAATTCACGTCTCGGGCGTTGGACGACTGGGCCTATCGACGCGGCATCAAGCTCGATTACACGCGCCCGGGCAAGCCGACGGATAATGGGCTGATCGAATAATTCAACGGTCGACTGTGTGATGAATTCCTTAACCTGCATGAATTCATCACGCCGCACGACTTGCAGCAAAAACTTCGGGCTTGGCAGGACGACTACAACCATAACCGACCCCACGGCTCACTCGGTCATCTGACGTGGGTGCCTTGCGCGCCTCGGCCTTGGCCCCTCCGGGATCCCCACCGCGGCGAGCTTCAGCCAGCCAGTTCTGCGCCATGGCGCGCGCCTGTTCAACGGTCAGCTCCCCGAACAGGCCCAGAGCGGGCTTGCGGCGTTGCCCGGCGTTGGTCCAGTACTGGAACATGAACACCTTGCGTCCGGCCGGAGTGACCTTGCACAGGAACCCGGGTACCACCGTATCTCGCAGCTCGACGGCCTGCGCCTGGGGCTTGGCCGTCTCAACGGCGGACTTGGTGAGCTTTAACTTTGCCATGATGACTCCTCGGAAAGACCCGGTTCCTGGGAGCCTCATAGGAGCCAGCAGAGAGAGAGCCGGGTCAAGTGTCAGAAAGCACCGGCACATGGTGAACTCAGCTAAGCCATTGATAAACCAGCCATAGCGAGCATCAGCGTAGTCCAGCAGAGTTCGGCGCTGGAGTCATGGTGAAATAAAAAAACCGGCCGCGGCGCGATGGCCTCGCGCCGCGGCCGGTCTGCGTCAAGCCCGCTAGATATGCAGCGCGTGCCCCAGCGCCTTGAGCGCTGCTTCCTGCACCGCTTCACCCAGCGTCGGATGCGCATGGATGGTGCCCGCCACATCTTCCAGCGTGGCGCCCATCTCCAGCGACTGGCCGAAGGCCGTCGACAATTCCGACACCCCGCGCCCCACCGCCTGCCAGCCGACGATCAGGTGGTTATCGCGGCGCGCCACCACCCGCACGAAGCCGTCAGTGGATTCCAGCGTCATGGCGCGGCCGTTGGCGGCGAACGGGAACGAGGCGGCCAGGCAGTCCAGCCCCGCGGCTTCGGCGTCGGCGGGTGACAAACCCGCCACCACGACCTCGGGGTCGGTGAAGCACACCGCGGGAATCGCGGCCGGCTGGAAATGACGGCGCTTGCCCGCCACCCGCTCGGCCACCATTTCGCCCTGCGCCATGGCCCGATGCGCCAGCATGGGTTCACCGGCGATATCGCCGATGGCCCAGACATCGCGCATGGACGTGCGGCATTGGTCGTCGATGCGCAGCGCGTTGCCCTTGCGATCGAGTTGCAGGTTTTCCAGGCCCCAGCCCTGCGTGCGCGGCCGCCGGCCCACGGCGATCAGCACGCGGTCGGCGGGCAGCTGGGTTTCGGCGCCGCTGGCGTCCTGCACCCGCACCGCGTCGCCGGCGCCGTTCAGCCCCAGCACCTTGCGGCCCAGGTGCAGCTCGACGCCCAGCTTGGCCAGCGCGGCGCCCACGGGCTTGGTGAGTTCGGCGTCGTAGGTGGGCAGGATGCGGTCCTGCGCCTCGACCACGGCCACCTCGGCGCCCAGCTTGCGGTACACCGTGCCCAGCTCCAGGCCGATGTAGCCGCCGCCCACCACCACCAGCTTCCTGGGAATGTCGGCCGGCGACAGCGCCTCGGTGGATGACACCACGATGCCGCCGAACGGCACCGACGGTAGCGGCGTCGGCTCGGAGCCGGCCGCCAGCAGCAGGTGTTCACACTGGATGCGCAGGCGCCCCTGGTCGGCGGTCTCGACCTCGACCGTCTTGCCGTCCAGCAGGCTGGCCCAGCCGTGCACCACCTGCACGCCGTTCTTCTTGAGCAGCGCGCCGACGCCACCGGTCAGCTTGCCGACGATGCCGTCTTTCCAGGCCACGGTGCGGCCGATGTCGATGGCCGGCGCCGACACCGAAATGCCCAACGCCGACTGGCCGGCGTAATGCCGGGCCTTGTCGAATTCCTCGGCCGCGTGGATCAGCGCCTTGGACGGGATGCAGCCGATGTTCAGGCACGTGCCGCCCAGGCGGTCGCCTTCGACCAGGATGGTGGGCACGCCCAGCTGACCGGCCCGGATCGCGGCCACATAGCCGCCGGGCCCGCCGCCGATCACCAGCAAGGTTGTCGTCTTGGTTGTCTGGCTCATGCTTACTCCACGAAAAGCAGCGCGGGTTGTTCCAGCAGCGCGCGCACGGCCTGGATGAACCGGGCGGCGTCCATGCCGTCGACCACGCGGTGGTCGAACGAGGACGACAGGTTCATCAGCTTGCGCGCCACCACGGCGCCTTGGCGGAAGGCGGGCCGCTCGACGATGCGGTTCACGCCCACGATGCCGACCTCGGGATGGTTGATGACCGGCGTGGTGACGATGCCGCCCAGCGGCCCCAGGCTGGTGATGGTGATGGTCGAGCCCGACAGCTCGTCGCGCCCGGCGCTGCCGGCGCGCACCGCCTGCGCCAACCGCGTGATCTCGGCCGCCATGGCCCAGACGTCGCGGGCCTCGGCGTGGCGCATCACCGGCACCATCAACCCGCCATCGCTCTGCGTGGCGATGCCGATGTGCACGGCGCCATAGCGCGTCACCTGGCCGGCTTCGTCGTCATAGCGCGCGTTGATCTGCGGAAAATCGCGCAGCGCGATCACCATGGCGCGCGCCAGCAGCGGCAGCAGCGTCAGCTTGCCGCGCGTCTCGCCGAACTTCTGGTTCAGCTGCGCGCGCAGGTCTTCCAGCTCGGTGACGTCGATCTCTTCCACGTAGCTGAAGTGCGGAATGCGGCGCTTGGACTCGGCCATCTTCTGCGCGATCTTCCTGCGCAGGCCGATGACCGGCACGAGTTCCTCGTCGTTGCGTTCGGCGTACGCCGGGCCGCTGCGCACGCTGGCCGCGCCCTGCCCTTGCAGGTAGGCGTCCAGGTCTTCGTGCAAGATGCGGCCGGCCGGGCCGCTGCCCGGTACGAAACGCAGTTCGACGCCCAGGTCCCAGGCACGCTTGCGCACCGCTGGCGAGGCCAGCGGTTTTTCGCCGGGCTGGCGCGCCGCGGCGGGCGCCTGCCGCATGGCGGCCGTACGCCCCTGGCCTTGCGGCGCGGCCGTGTGCGAGGGCGCGGGCGTCGCGGCTGACGCCGCGGATTGCAATGACGCGGCGATCTGCCCCGCCATGCCGCCGGCGGCCGGCGCCTTCTCCGTTTTGGCAGCGGCGGGCGCGGGGGCGGCGGCCGGAGCCGGCGCAGCGGGCGGTTTCTGCGGCGCGGCCGCGTCAGCCTTGAGGTTGCCCTCGCCCTCGACTTCCAGGCGGATCAGTTCGCCGCCCACGGCCATCACCTGGCCCACGTCGCCGCCCAGCGCGACCACGCGGCCCACCACGGGCGACGGAATCTCGACCGTGGCCTTGTCGGTCATGACGTCGGCCAGCGGCTGGTCTTCGGCGACCGTATCGCCGACCTTGACGTGCCAGCCTACGAGTTCGACCTCGGCAATGCCTTCGCCGATGTCAGGCATCTTGATGACATGAATCCCCATCTCACACCTCCATCGCGCGTTTGAACGCTTCGCCGACCCGGCGCGGGCCGGGGAAGTACGCCCATTCCTGCGCGTGCGGGTAGGGAGTGTCCCAGCCGGTCACGCGCTCCACGGGCGCCTCCAGGTGATGGAAGCAGTGCTCCTGCACCAGCGCAATGAGTTCCGCGCCATAGCCGCAGGTGCGCGTGGCTTCATGCACCACGACGCAACGGCCGGTCTTTTTTACGGAATTCACGATGGTTTCCAGGTCCAGCGGCCACAGGCTGCGCAGGTCGATGACTTCGGCGTCGATGCCGGTTTCTTCGGCAGCCGTCAGCGACACGTGCACGGTGGTGCCGTAGGTCAGCACCGTCAGCGCGTTGCCGGGGCGCACGATGGCGGCCGTGTCCAGCGGCACGGTGTAGTAGCCGGTGGGCACCACGCTGCCCGGACGGCCGGTCCAGGGCGTGACGGGACGGTCGTGATGGCCGTCGAACGGACCGTTGTACAGCCGCTTGGGCTCCAGGAAAATGACCGGATCGTCGTTCTCGATGGACGCGATCAGCAGGCCCTTGGCATCGTACGGATTGGACGGCATCACCGTGCGCAGGCCGCAGACCTGGGTGAACATGGCCTCGGGGCTCTGGCTGTGCGTCTGGCCGCCGTAGATACCGCCGCCGCAAGGCATGCGGATGGTCATGGGCGCCGTGAATTCGCCTACCGAGCGGTAGCGCAGGCGCGCCGCCTCGGACACGATCTGGTCGGAGGCCGGGTAGAAATAATCGGCGAACTGGATTTCACACACGGGCCGCAGGCCATAGGCGCCCATGCCTACCGCCACGCCCACGATGCCGCCTTCGGAAATGGGGGTGTCGAACACGCGCGAGCTGCCGTACTTGACCTGCAGGCCCTCGGTGCAGCGGAACACGCCACCGAAGTAACCCACGTCCTGGCCGAACACCACCACGTTGTTGTCGCGCTCCAGCATGACATCCATGGCCGAGCGCAAAGCCTGAATCATGGTCATCGGCGCGGAGGCCGGACCAGCGTTGTTATCGATAGCCATCACTCACACTCCGAGCTGCTGACGCTGCCGGCGCAGATGCTCCGGCATGTCCTTATAGACGTCTTCAAAAATGCTGGCGGCGCTGGGGACGTGTCCGTCCACCAGGGTGCCGTAGCTTTCCGCTTCTTTCTGGGCCGCCTGGATCTCGGCGTCGAGCTCGGCGCGCACGGCGTCGTGTTCGGCGTCGGACCAGATGCCCAGCAGGATCAGGTGCTTCTTGAAGCGCTCGATCGGGTCGCCCAGCGGGAAGTGGCTCCAGTCGTCGCCCGGACGGTACTTGGAGGGGTCATCGGAAGTGGAGTGCGGGCCCGCGCGGTAGGTCACCCATTCGATCAGGGTCGGGCCCAGGTTGCGGCGGGCGCGTTCGGCGGCCCAGCGCGAGGCGGAATACACCGCCAGGAAATCATTGCCGTCCACCCGCAGCGAAGCGATGCCGCAGCCCACGCCGCGGCCGGCGAAGGTGGCGCCCTCGCCCCCGGCGATGGCCTGGAAGGTCGAAATGGCCCACTGGTTGTTGACCACGTTCAGGATCACCGGCGCGCGGTACACATGCGCGAAGGTCAGCGCGGTATGGAAGTCGGCTTCGGCGGTGGCGCCATCGCCGATCCAGCCGGACGCGATGCGCGTGTCGCCCTTGATGGCCGAGGCCATGGCCCAGCCCACCGCCTGGATGAACTGCGTGGCCAGGTTGCCCGAAATGGTGAAAAAGCCATTGGGCTTGTCGGAATACATCACCGGCAACTGGCGGCCCTTGAGCGGGTCGCGCTCGTTGGACATCAGTTGGCACATCATGGTGACCAGCGACACGTCGCGCGACAGCAGGATGCTTTGCTGGCGGTAGGTCGGGAAACACATGTCGCCCTGCTCCAGCGCCAGCGCATGGGCCGAGCCGATGGCTTCCTCGCCCAGGCTCTGCATGTAGAACGAGATCTTCTTCTTGCGCTGCGCGGTCAGCATGCGGCCGTCGAAGATGCGCGTCTTGAGCATGGCGCGCATGCCCGCGCGCAACTGCTCATTCGTGATCTCCGGCGCCCACGGTCCCACCGCGCGGCCGTGGTCGTCGATGACACGGATCAGGCTGTACGCCAGGGGACCGGTGTCGATCGCGGCCACATCGATGGGGGGTTTGGGCACCTCGCCGGCTGGCGACAGGCGCAGGTAGGAAAAGTCGGTCTTGCAACCCGGACGCCCGGTAGGCTCGGGGACGTGCAACTTCAGCGGCCCATATTGGCTCATGTATTGTCTCCACGCTTGATCGTGTCATGCGTCTTTTTCTTGCCAAAGACACTGTTCAAGGGGATGACCTCGAACATTGCCATCGTCGGCGCGTGCAAAGGGATGAACATGCACGGCCGGGGGCCAGATTAGCACAGGGCACGGGGCCTTGCGATGGCCCGGCGGGAGAAAGAAAAACCCGGCTCGCGGCCGGGTTTTTCACATCATGGGCGACGCCCGCGGCGCATCAGGCCGGGCCGTTCCATTCCGACACGAACTCGCGGAAATCCGGACGGTTGGCCGGCGGCACCGCGCACGCGGGCGTGCCGATCGCCAGGAAACCCAGGAAGCGGTAATCCAGGGCATCCAGGCCCAGCGCCTGCTGCACGTCTTCGACGTAGGTGCCGATGCCGGTGCTCCAGAACGCGCCGTAGCCCAGCATGTGGGCGGCGTTCAGGATGTTCATGGTGGCGCAACCGGTGGCCAGCAATTGCTCGGACTCGGGGATCTTGGTGTTGTCGTGCGCGATCTTCTGCGCCACGGCGACAAACAGCGGCACCGCGGCCATCCATTCGCGCACCGACTTTTCCTTTTCGGGCGTCATGCGCGGATCGCCGCTGCGCTTGACCGCTTCCAGCGCCACGTCGGCCAGCTTGCCGATGGCCTCGCCCTGGATCACCACGAAACGCCACGGGCGCAACGCGCCGTGGTCGGGGGCCGACATGGCGGCCTGCAGGATCTGTTCCAGTTCGTCGCGCTTGGGCGCCGGCGCCCGCAGGAACTTGACGGAACGGCGCGAGGTGATGGCGTGCAGCGGAGTGGCAGTGGTGGTCTGGGTCATGGATCAGGGCAATGGGGCTGAAGCAAGAAAAACCGCAACAGCGTAAATAGGAAAGGTTCTCATATTACGCCATGCCGGCCGCGAGGCGGGCTATCCCCCTGTCCGGCGCATGGCAACTCGGGGCGCCCGCGCGAAACGCGCCCGGCTCCCCCCGCCCCATCATCCCAGATGGGTATGACGTTCCTGGCGTTCCTCGACCTGCATTTCCGACAGGCCGTGCAGGATGCCGCAGTCGTCCGTGTCGGGCCGCGCCGACAGGCAGCGCTGGCGCAGTTCGGTCAGTTGCGACTTCAGCTGGGTCAGCTCGGCGATACGCTCGTCCACGTGCGAGATGTGTTCGTCGAACAGTTCGTTGATGGGACCGCAGCCGGTCTGGTGATTGTCCGCCAGGGACAGGATGGCGCGGATCTCGTCCTGGGTCATGTCCAGCGCGCGGCAATTGCGGATCAGCCGCAGGCGCTCCAGGTGGGGCTGGCCGTAGCTGCGGTAATTGTTCAGCCCGCGCTCCGGCGCGGGCAGCAGCCCTTCTTTCTCGTAATACCTGACGGTTTCGACCGTGGTGCCGGCCGCCGTGGCCAATTCGCCGATACGCATGACGCCTCCCGGAACGCTTCCGATGGATTTGGGGGTTGACCCTATAGTAACTCCAAGGTGTGAAATGCGGCCACTGGCTTAAGAAAAGGCAACGAGCATGTCCTTGGCAGCGATCAAACACCCCGACAACTCCGTCCCGGCACGGGCCGACGCCTGCTGCGGCGGGCACGGCGATGCGCCAGCGAAGGCGCACGATCATTCCCACAGCCACGAACACGATCATGGCCACGGTCACGACCGTGATCACAAGCACGATCACGGGAACGGGCATGCCCCCGCCGCGGCCTGCTGCGGCCACGATCACGGCGCGGCCGACATCCGCCTGTCCGGCGGCGGCGCGGCCACCCTGCAAGCCGGCCCCGGCCAGGTGCTGGCCCGCCTGCGCATCGGCCAGATGGACTGCCCGACCGAGGAAACGCTGATCCGCAAGAAGCTGGACGGCATGAATGAGGTCCACGCGCTGGACTTCAACCTGATGCAGCGCATCCTGACGGTGGTGCATGCCGAAGGCGCGTTGGACCGCATCCTGGCCGCCGTCCACTCGCTGGGCATGACGCCCGAGCCACTGACCGATGATGCCGCCGCGCGCCCGCCCGCCCCCGCCGCCGCCCCCGTGAACTGGTGGGCGATTAGCGGCGCCGGCGTGCTGGCCGCGCTGTCGGAAGCCTCGCACTTCGCGGGCATGCATTGGGGCGCCACCGCGGCCCTGGCCGTGGCCGCCATCCTGGCCTGCGGCATCAGCACCTACCGCAAGGGCTGGATTGCCGTGCGCAACGGCAACCTGAACATCAACGCGCTCATGAGCATCGCCGTCACCGGCGCCGTGCTGATCGGCCAGTGGCCCGAAGCCGCCATGGTGATGTTCCTGTTCAACGTCGCCGAACTGATCGAGGCGCGCTCGCTGGACCGCGCCCGCAACGCCATCCGCGGGCTGCTCGACCTGGCCCCGGAAACCGCCACCGTGCGCCAGGCCGACGGCAACTGGCGCGAGGTGCCGGCGGCCCAATTGCAGGTGGGCGACGTCGTGCGCGTGCGGCCCGGCGAACGCATCGCCGCCGACGGCATCATCGTCAGCGGCCGCTCGGCGGTGGACCAGTCGGCCATCACCGGCGAAAGCCTGCCGGTGGAAAAGGCCGAGGCTGACCCCGTCTACGCGGCTACCGTCAATGCGGCCGGCTCGTTCGAATACCGCGTCACCGCGGCGGCGGGCAACACCACACTGGCGCGCATCATCCACGCGGTGGAACAGGCCCAGGGCGCACGCGCCCCGACGCAGCGCTTCATCGACCGCTTCTCGCGCATCTACACGCCCGTCGTGGTCGGCGTGGCCCTGCTGGTGGCCGTGCTGCCGCCACTATTCTGGGCTCAGCCCTGGTTCGACGCGATCTACCGCGCGCTGGCGCTGCTGATCATCGCCTGCCCCTGCGCCCTGGTGATTTCCACGCCGGTCAGCATCGTCAGCGGCCTGACCGCGGCGTCGCGCCGCGGCATCCTGGTCAAGGGCGGCGTCTACCTTGAAGAGGGCCGCAACCTGAAGTGGCTGGCGCTGGACAAGACCGGCACGCTGACTCACGGCAAGCCGGTGCAGACCGACCTGATGGACTGGGAGGTTTCCGACCTGACCCGCCAGCCCGCCGGGCTGGTTGCCGCCAGCCTGGCCGCCCGCTCGGACCATCCGGTGTCACTGGCCGTGGCCAATGCCGCGCGCGAAGCCGGCAAGGCGCTGCTGGACGTGCAGGACTTCACCGCCCTGCCCGGCCGCGGCGTCAGCGGCCAGGTGGACGGCGTGCTGTTCCAGCTGGGCAACCGCCGCCTGATGCATGAACTGGGCGTGTCCAGCCCCAAGCTGGAAGCGCGCCTGGACGAACTGGAACGCCAGGGCAAGAGCGCCATCGCGCTCAGCGACGGCCACCGCGTGCTGGCGGTGGCGGCCGTGGCCGACACGGTCAAGCCCACCAGCGCCGCCGCCATCGCCGACCTGCATGCCCTGGGCGTGCGTACGCTGATGCTGACGGGCGACAACACCCCCACCGCGCAAGCGATCGCCCGGCAGGTGGGCATCGACGAGGCGCGCGGCGATCAGTTGCCCGAAGACAAGCTGGCCGCCATCGAAGGCAAGCTCGCGCCCAGCGGCAAGGTCGGCATGGTGGGTGACGGCATCAATGACGCGCCCGCGCTGGCCCGCGCCGACATCGGTTTCGCGATGGGCGCGGCCGGCACCGGCACCGCCATCGAAACGGCCGACGTGGCCCTGATGGACGACGACCTGCGCAAGATCGGCACCTTCCTGCGGCTGTCGCGCGCCACCCACCGCGTGCTGATCCAGAACATCGTGCTGGCGCTGGGCATCAAGGCCGTGTTCCTGGCCCTGGCGATGAGCGGCAACGCGACCCTGTGGATGGCGGTGTTCGCCGACGTGGGCGCCAGCCTGCTGGTGGTGGCCAATGGCCTGCGCCTGCTGCGCGCGGCACCGCAATCGGCCTGATCCGGCGCGGCACGGCCGTCTCGATGCAAAACGCCCTGGCGGGAAACCGCCAGGGCGTTTGCTTGGGAACCCACGGATTGGCTGCTGGGAAAGTGGCCGCATCCGTAGAAGATGCCGGACGATGAAGAACTCCGCTGACCGATTCGCCGGACAGCGGCCCGGCGAACCGGTCAGCCCGTCTGCTCTTCCTGCGGCCAGTCGCGCAGCACCGGCGCGTCGGGCGCGCCCGGCCCCACGTCGCGCAAATGCTCGTGCTGCAGCAGCGCCATGCGATAGGCATCGCGATACAGGCCATTGGAAAAGAACTCTTCCTTCAGCAGCCCTTCGATCTGAAAGCCGCAGCGTTCGTACACATGCACGGCGGCGGTGTTGTCCTTGTCGACCACCAGGTAGACCTTGTGCAGGTTCAGCACGCGGAACGCATAGCCCACCGCAATGCGGGTGGCCGCCTTGGCGTAGCCCCGGCCTTGATAGCTGGGCGCGATGATGATCTGGAATTCGGCGCGGCGGTGGATGTAGTCGATTTCCACCAGTTCGACCAGTCCCGCGGGCTGGCCGGTGTCGTGCTCGATGATGAAGCGCCGCTCGTTCTGGTCGTGCAAGTGGCGGTCATAGAGGGCAACCAGTTCGTCGTAGGCCTCGTAGGGCTCTTCGAACCAATAACGCATGATGACGTCGTTGTTGTTGATCTTGTGCACGAAGTGCAGGTCGCCGCGCTCCAGGGGGCGTATTTTGATATCGGATATGACCGACATAGAAACCTCCGAAAGTGCGTCCATTGTAGTCGAACCTGCCCTGAAATACCCGAATAGCGTCTTTTTTAAAATAAAAGCGGCTTATTTATTGATTCTCAGCAATAAAGTCTATGAAAAACCGCATGAATGCTGGATCTACGAATTTCCGAACTCTCCGATGGTAACGAAATACCCGGGGTCCGCGCCCGTTCGGAAGGTTCCCATTTTTCATGCAGAAAGCCCGCCCACGATCCTCGATAGCGGGCCGCCCGGCGGCCGCCACGGATGCCTTGCCGACCGGATCCCCATCCGCCCGCGCGGTTCGTTCGCGCCGACCCGATTCGTCAATGCGCGGCAAAGGCCGGCAGACGCTGCTCGATCCGCCGCGCCACATCATTGGCCGCCGACGACAACGGCCGCCCCAGACGCAGCAGCATCTGGCATTCCGGCCCGCTCAGGATCGGATGGGCGATCGGCAACGCGACCAATTCGCCGCTGGCCAATTCATGATGCACCCCCAGGC
>NZ_JAELTJ010000409.1 GCF_016428805.1 Achromobacter sp. ASV32 | reverse complement strand
GTGCTTGCCTCCGGATGATTCTTCGCGAAATGCAGTGTTGTTGCAGCTATGAAGGACTTTCCAGCTCTCTCAAGGAAGTGCATGCAGTTTGCCTCAGGGTGAACCCGCATGTCACTGCTTCCCTCTAAGCACTATTTTCGTATTTGCGTGATGCATTCTTGTCGACGGCTTACTCTTCTTTTGCAACATCAATCTGTTTAGAACGAAGTTTTTCCAGTAGCTGGATCGAGTCGTCAGTCTCATCGCCAATTGCAGCAGACGGTCCACGTCTGTGATAAAAAGGGTACTCAAACTCCGGAGGATAAAAGCCTGCATATTCCCAGTCAAGTATCGCCTTTATCTTGAGTGTTTCCGGATCGACGATGACGTTTTCTTGCGATAAGTCATTGTGGCAGAAAACGTATTCGCGAGTTGTAGACGGCTGCAGATTCCAGCAGCTCTCGTTCTCTGCGTGCCGCAAGACTCTATAA
>NZ_JAELTJ010000408.1 GCF_016428805.1 Achromobacter sp. ASV32 | reverse complement strand
TAAAGCATAATACGGAATACGAGATCGGTTATTAGGTCTCGTGGGCTCGGAGATGTGTATAAGAGACAGACATAGCAGACTCTACCTCGTCCAGCTCTGAAACTTCAGGCCCTCGTAAACGAGTAAACGAGTGCTGGAGCCCGCATGCATGCTTCGGTTCCTCCCGTTCCTTTCAAGATAACATCCGCTAATTTACCCACCGAGACATGATATCGTGTACTTCCATTTCTCTCAACCACACGCCTTGATGCTGTGCATTCCTCTTATCCAAACACAATGCGATTCCATCACGAATCCATATCGACTCGCCATTAATCAGCCGGCTCGGCTTGTCATGTATTTCATTGCTTGCCGTTGATAGCCCCTTCCATGTCGTTGGCACCGGCTTCGACGTTGTGGTAGTCCAGAATCTCCGAGTACCTACAGTCAGTCAGATTAGCACCTTTGCTCCCTTGTTGGCCTCCTAATAT
>NZ_JAELTJ010000407.1 GCF_016428805.1 Achromobacter sp. ASV32 | reverse complement strand
AGGTCTCGTGGGCTCGGAGATGTGTATAAGAGACAGCCCGTCCGGAGTGGGGCTCGAACGCTCGGCATGAAGCAGCAAGCGTCCCCATGCTTATATATATCCTTGTCAGGAACAGATCTAAGATCCTAGCTTGATCTGCTGTAAATACGAGTACGTATGCGTACGGGTAATTAATCAGGCTGTTCGTTGCGCTGATGTACAATATGCAGCTGATCGCAACGTCTTTTTACCAATAACGACCTGCCTTATTAAGTAAGGATAATCTCGCCAAATTGCCACTTTCTCTTAGTTACCATACATATTACATAGAACCGTTCCAGGTGAAACGACTTGGGACTTGACGTTGGTGAGGCATTGTTAAAGGATATTTCAGCGTGCGTTTGACGGGATGGGATAGTCATTTCTGTGTGGTTTGGTGGCTGCATATCTCTGGCGTAGTAGTCGGTGTCTTTGACTGTTGCGGTACACGCC
>NZ_JAELTJ010000406.1 GCF_016428805.1 Achromobacter sp. ASV32 | reverse complement strand
GTACGGCGCAGTTCCTCCACGGGAACGCCTTGCTCCGCGATGCTGGGTGGCTGCGAATCTTGCTCCAACCAGTCTTCATTGCCTCCCATGTATGGCGGACCGGCTTGGGCGCCTGAGATGCCATCTACATTTGAGGCATAGTGAAACGATGGCCTTGTCCCGGAAGGCGGCCAATGAAGTAGAGGCATTTGAATGCTAGGCAAGCCAATGCGTTCTCGGGAATCGAGCTCTGTACTCATTTTGTGTTCATAGTACGCCATGTCATTGAACAAAGTAAACGGCGATTGTTGTGATCTACCTTCTGGTTCTGGATTCATCAAATGGCTTTGGTAGCACTGACCAGGTCGTGCAATAAAGGACGTTTCTGCCGCTGTCGCCGAGTCGTCAGCAGATCGTGGATGGGTTTCTTGCACAGGATTAATGATAATACCAGCCGCAAGGTCTTTAGCCTTCTTGTTGACCAGTCGAATCA
>NZ_JAELTJ010000405.1 GCF_016428805.1 Achromobacter sp. ASV32 | reverse complement strand
GCCGAAGGGTCTGACGCTGACGCTGACGCAAAAAGCTCAGGAACAAAATGGCCCGGATCGGCGTTTGCGGGAGATTTTTTTTTTCTTCCTCCCTTCGGTTTCCATGGCCGGACGGCGTTTGTTATTATTATCCCGAGGTTCAGGGGACTGGGCCGCCCCGCTTTTCCCGGCTTGATGGAACTACGGACTTGTATGCCGTACACTCCGTTCCGAAGTTTAATCTTTCACCTTGTGTGTTTTTTTAGTACTGACTCATGGTCCTTGGTGATGTAATGTAATGTCACTGAATCTTCAACTCACAAGGGTATTCCGAGATGTGCTTAATTTTAATTTGCTAAATATACGTGTCTTCAACGCATAAAAGAGCTACGTGTACGTCACATGTGTGTTAACAAGCCAAGGCAATAGGCCGGCCGTCTTTAGAAACGTAAATGCACCTTGTATTCCAGTCGTAAATGCCAATGGTATATAC
>NZ_JAELTJ010000404.1 GCF_016428805.1 Achromobacter sp. ASV32 | reverse complement strand
CAATTAGCCAGCCCTCAAATACCATCCCGACCGCAATCCGGGCCGAGAGGTCGAAGTCAACTCAAGGTTCCAGATCATTCAATCCGCCCACGAAGTTCTAGGCGATCCGCAACAAAAAGCAAAATACGATGCAACGTTGGGTAGATCAGGCCGCTATACTGGTGCTTCCGGCGTAAAGGGCAATCCTTGGGCCGATGCTGCAAAGGACTTTCCACCACCTCCGCGCCGCACTCCTGCGGGACGAGCCGGCGGTGCAACTTCAGGTGCCCAAAGATGGCAGTCAAGATTCGCTTCCGGCGTCCCGCCCACGGCGAAACAGTATACGTCTGCAGACTCCGAGACGAAGAAAAATGCTGCACGTGCCTTTGAGAATATGCGCAAGTCTCAGTCCGAGGCTGCCGGTAAGAAGAAGGCACAGGCGAGACCAAACGAGCCGCCTCCTCCACCTCCACGTACTACAGCTGCCAAGCAG
>NZ_JAELTJ010000403.1 GCF_016428805.1 Achromobacter sp. ASV32 | reverse complement strand
CCCACAATCATTCGAATTCTTCTTCCAAGCCCCACCATCACGAATCTTCCGTCGACATCTCTCCCTTCAATATACCCCCCTCGACCACCGCCCAAAATGAACGGCGAGGATCCGCCCGAGAGGCCCGACTACGTTACCAGCATTATCAATGGCCTCGAGCGCTACAATCCTGAGGCTGTGGTCACCCTGGAGAACTACCTCCAGGAGCAGTGCGAACAGAAGTACTGTGATTGCAATGCCAACCGCACACTGCTAAAGCTGTGAGTGCTTTTACCCGACCATGTCGACTTGCAACACATGGACATTACCGACTGTTTTTGTCCTGCATTGTAAAATGATGACCTCTTGTCAACGTTTCCTATTATCCTGATCGGGGCGGGTTATTTACCTAAGCCGCGGATGACGTGACCTTTGTGGAAGCTGAAACTACATGCCACTTTCAACGATTTTTTTTACAACACTTTGCATACTC
>NZ_JAELTJ010000402.1 GCF_016428805.1 Achromobacter sp. ASV32 | reverse complement strand
GAAACGGTCCATTTCGAATGTCCATGGTGATCCTTGACGACAATCGGCGTCGGAAAGTCGGGCAGTTCATCCTGACCAACCATTTCATACTCGTCGTTGAAGATGTACGACAGCGGCTCGCCAGGCAGTCTGTGACCAAAGAGGAAGAGCACAGCGTAGCAAACTGCCGAGATTATAATCGTGTACAGAACGAGTCTGAAGAGTCGGTGGGGGCGAGCAATGAAACCGTTCGATATTGATCGCTTATGTCGCGGCACGAGAGACGGCAGGCTAGGCGACGGCGGCGGCGAAGCAACGAGATGTCTGAAATTGAACCTCGAGGATGACGAGGAGCCGGCTTGGATACTCTTCTCGTGGTCTCGGTAAGAAGGAGCCCTACGGAGGTTCATTCGCGCAGGGACTACCATGATTTTCGAGTGGGTGAGGTCGAGTTGAGGAGTCATTGGGAAGCTGCTACAAGACGAGTCTTGGC
>NZ_JAELTJ010000401.1 GCF_016428805.1 Achromobacter sp. ASV32 | reverse complement strand
TGTCGCGTGCAGGCAGCTGTAATTGCTCCTCGTAAATTCCCCGTGTAGTTTCCTGGATGTCGTTCATCGACACGTCGCTATCCGACACTATGGGCAAGAAGTTTGCCGTCGTACTATTAGTAAGGCCGTCATTGCAACCATCGGTCTCATCGATCTCTGTAATAGTCTGTAATGCAACAGTAGAGTGAGGATAAACTCGCGACTTTCCAGCCGATTGAATGATGCATTCCTCTTCAATGCGTACCGGCGAACGGGTATTGTCGAGCTCGAAAGTGCAAGGGGGAAAATACACCGTTATCAACTCACGCAATACGAAGGCTATGCTCATGCCTGCGTTTGTAGAGAGGCGTGCAATAGTAGGTAGGAAGGCCTGTGTCTGTAAAATCCTATAGACTTCTTTGTATGGCCGGCCCCATCTGTGGTCCGAGCGACTCAATAGATCAGCTTCATTAGCAGATTTTGTAACTTGAGGT
>NZ_JAELTJ010000400.1 GCF_016428805.1 Achromobacter sp. ASV32 | reverse complement strand
ACTCTGCTCGTCCTGGAAAGTGGAATAAGCGATACATTAGACTCCTCGGCGATGGGCAAATACTCGCCACCAAGCACGCAGATAGTCTCCTTGGCGACAAGGATAACTCGCTGCTGTGCCACATGTCTGACTTTGATATTTACACGGCCAGGGAGGCGGAGACGCGCCAAATCATAAAGCCACCCAAGCGCTTTTGCTATGCCATCAAGAGCCAGCAACCTACAAGCGTGTTCCCTGAGGGAGAGAACTTTGTACACTTCTTCTCGACGGACGATGAGGCAGTGGCTAGTCAGTTTTATGAGTGTGTACATGCCTGGCGCAGCTGGTACATAGGCAACAAGTACCGCGAGATTGAACGTAAGCGCGCCGCCAAGCCACCACGAATTTCTTTTGTCCAGGGAAAGCCTACTTCGAGAAATGGTAATGAACCACGCGAGATGACGAGGGCGTCAGCGATGGGAAGAGGCCCAAGT